>NZ_JALKFY010000792.1:0-875 GCF_023242985.1 Frankia sp. Mgl5
AGAGCGTGTCTTGCGTGGCCGCTCCGGGTACATATCTGATCATGGACGTGTTGGAGAGCAGCCTCGCCGGGCGGCTGGTCCCGGACGAGTTGTGGGAGCTGGTGGAACCGCTGCTACCCCGGTTCGAGGGTCGCTGGCAGGGTGGTGGAACTGCCCCGATCGAGGATCGGGCGGTGTTCACCGCGGTGGTCTACGTGCTGACCTCGGGGTGTGCCTGGCGGCATCTGCCGGCCGAGTTCGGGGTGTCGGTGCCCACGGCGCACCGTCGGTTCCAGGCCTGGACCCGGGCGGGTGTCTGGCCCCGGCTGCATCGGAAGATCCTTGATCTGCACGGTGTGGCCGGGCAGGTCGACTGGTCGTCGGTGATCGTGGACGCGGCCAGTCTCCGCGCGAAAAAAGGGGAAGCCTGACCGGTCCGAACCCGGTCGATCGCGGCAAACCGGGCTCGAAAATCCATGTCCTGACCGACGGGGCCGGGTTGCCGCTGGTCGTGGCGGTCTCCACGGCGAACCTGCACGACAGCGGGGCCTTCGTCCCGCTGGTGGCCAGTATCCCGGCGATCCGTTCCCGCCGGGGGCCGCGGCGACGCCGGCCGGACAAGCTGCGTGCGGACAAGGCCTACGACCAGCCGGAACTGCGGTGTTTCCTGCGCCGGCGTGGCATCGCGGTGCGTATCGCCCGCCGAGGTGTGGACAGCGTCGAACGGCTTGGTCGGTACCGGTGGAAAGTCGAGAGAACTCTCGCCTGGCTCGGTGGCTATCGCCGTTTGACTCTGCGTTACGAACGTAACGGCCGGAACTTCCTCGGGTTCGTCTGCCTCGCTGCCGCGATCACCTGCTGGAAGAAACTCCCGCACTCGACGTGAGACACGCTCT
>NZ_JALKFY010000793.1:0-860 GCF_023242985.1 Frankia sp. Mgl5
GGGCTCGCCGGTGGCAAGGACCTGACGGATCACCTCCCAGGCCCCGGGGTGGACGTCGGGGAGCAACTCGCTCAACGGCCGTTGCCCGATGTCGCTGGCGGACAACCCATTGATGGCTCGCATCGCGCGGTTCATCTGGCGTACCCGCAGCTTCCGGTCAGTGATCAGTAGGCCGATCGGGGCCAGCTCGAACAGCTGCGAGGTGAACAGCCCGGTCTCGGACCCGGACGGAGCGCCCGGGTCAGTTCCGTCGGGTGGATCCAGAGCGGCGGCCGAGTTCTCGCGGCCGTGCCGGGCAGATCCGTTCACGCCACCAAGTCACCACCGGACTGAACATCTGGCGCCCAGAAGCCGGTTGCAGGGCCTGCTCCGCGGTACGGGCGCACGACAGCAACGAAATCAGCGGGTGGCGGGCGGACAACCGTATAAATGGTCACCCAAGCGCCATCCCGGTTTACCACAGGAACGCCCATGCCCAGTGCGCTGCCGCCGAAACACATGATCGATTCCGCGGTCCGCGGCCTGCGCGCTGAAGCACGCGAGCAAGGCACGCACGTCGGCCATCTTCACCTCGGCGGGGACGGTGCTTGATCAGGATCGGCGAGGATGTATCGGGCACCACCACCGAAGACATCTCGATGTTGCACAGGTCGGTCAGTTTGACGACGACCTCGGTGCCCGAGCAGCCGTACGTCGGCGATGGGTTCGCCGGGGTCTGGAAGTCGGCGGCCAGGTCGCCGAGGTCCATGAGGAGGTTGCGGATCTGCTGGGTGGTCCACGGTCCGTCCGGGTGGGCGGTGACCCCGAGGATGTGCACGGTACGGGAGCCGACGTCCAGGGCGGAGAAGCAGTACAGACGC
>NZ_JALKFY010000794.1:0-848 GCF_023242985.1 Frankia sp. Mgl5
GGAGGGCCGCGGCTGTATCTGGTCCCACGCCGACGCGGGTGAGTAGTGCGGGTGTGTGACGGGTGAGCAGGGTGGTCAGCTCTCGGTTGAGGTCGTTGACCTCGTCGGTGAGCTGCAGGATCCGGGTGGCCAGCCGGCGTAGCGTGTAGCGCGCGGTGGTGGGGGTGTCGAGCGGTGCGACCTCATCGAGGGCGGCGCATCGGCGGACGAGGGTCACGGGGCCCAGTCCTGTGAGGGATTCACGCAGGGCCGGGTCGGCGCGGACCAGGACGGCTTTGAGTTGGTTGACGGCCTGGGTTCGGGCTTTGACCGCGGAGGTCTTGGCCAGCCGGAGCATGCGCGTCATCTCGGCTGGTCCGTTGCCGGTCTTCGCGATCGCGGTGGCCTGGCCGGAGAGGACGGCACGGGCGGCCGCTTCGGCATCGGAGGGTGTCGGTCTTGCCTCGGCGTCGGCGTGCGGCGCGGTCGGGCCGGTTGACCTCGGACACGGCGATACCGGCCGCGAGTAGATGGCGGGTCAGGGCGGCGCCGTAGGAGCTGGTGCCCTCGACACCGGCCCGACGGAGGGTTCCGTGTTCACACGCCCAGGCGAGCAGGTGCGCATAGCCGTCAGCGGTGGTCGGGAAGGTTGCGCTGGCCAGCAGCGCGCCGACCGGGGTGAGGACCGCGGCGACGTGCAGGTCCTTGTGGGTGTCGACGCCGAGAACGACTTCATCGTCGCGGCTGGCGGCGATCTGGTCTGATTCCGCGGGGTGATGCATGCTGGCCACAGGCTGTTCGTCTCCTGCTCGGCTCGGAACGGGAAGCCGTCGCCGGGCCGGCAGGGCGGTCAGAACTGTGACGGTGCC
>NZ_JALKFY010000404.1:0-847 GCF_023242985.1 Frankia sp. Mgl5
CGACCACTCGGCGCCGTCAGACCATTCGACGCACCATCCTGATTCACCGCCGAACCACGCACCACCGCCAACACCCGATGACCATTGCGCTCCGCGTCCGACAACCGCTCCAGCAGGAGAACCCCGGCGCCCTCCGCCCATCCGGTGCCGTCGGCGGCGTCCGCATACGCCTTGCACCGGCCATCCACGGCAAGACCACCCTGCCGCGAGAAATCCACGAACACCTCCGGCGTCGCCATCACCGCCACCCCACCCGCCAACGCAAGAGAACACTCACCCGACCGCAACGACCCCACCGCGAGATGCAACGCCACCAACGACGACGAACACGCCGTGTCCACCGTCAGAGCCGGCCCCTCAAAACCAAACGAATACGCCACCCGACCCGACGCCACACTGCCCGAGTTCCCGATTCCGAAATAGCCCTCCAGACCGGCGGGCAGGCGTTCCACGTGATGGGAGTAGTCATGGAACATCAGGCCGGTGAAGACACCCACCGGCTCCCCCCGCAACGAACCAGGATCAATCCCGGCCCGCTCCAACACCTCCCACGACACCTCCAACAACAACCGCTGCTGCGGATCCATCGCCAACGCCTCCCGCGGCGAAACCCCGAACAAACCCGCATCAAACCCCGCCACATCCCGCAGAAAACCACCCGAACCCGCCACCGACGAACCCACACCACCCACACCGTCCCCCACCAAACCCGCGAGATCCCACCCACGATCCGACGGAAAACCCGACACCGCATCCACCCCACCCGCCACCACATCCCACAACCCCTCCGCCGACACCACCCCACCCGGCAACCGACACGCCATACCCACGATCGCCACCGGCTCGT
>NZ_JALKFY010000405.1:0-841 GCF_023242985.1 Frankia sp. Mgl5
CGGGTTCCTCACCGAAACCGGACTGACCTGGAAAAATCTCCGATCAACATAACTTCACACGTTAATCTTCAGTAGCCTGGCATCCCACCGAGAGAGCGCACTATATTATCTGGCAGCTGTGCCTGGCGCTTCAGGCCGCCAGGGACACAAGCGCACACCATGCTCAAGCTCTAACTTTCCTGAACCTTAGCGTCGCCTACCAAGCGTGCTGCGCGGTATGCTATGCGCGAGCTGCACTCGAATGGGCGCAGCGGGCTGCGACGATGTTTCACGAACTTTACGACAGGCTCGGGGAAGCAAAATCTGCCATGCAAGTAGGGATCTCCCGGGCAGCCACTGGAAATGTGGCCGAAGCGGTTCGAGACTTGGACTTTCCTCTGTCTGGATTCGACAAGCTTGGCTTGCCCTACGAGGCAAGTCAGGTGCGGGAACTTCGCTCTTCCCTGATTGAAGGAAAACTGACCACTCATGTTGGATGCCCGAATCGCGGAGAAGCGTACCAACTTGTTCGCAGCTGGCTGGAGGATCTTCCGCACTCCGTGCTCCGAGGAGACGACGGTCGCCTGAAAGAGGTCCAGTTTTGGGGACAATATATGGTGACACTACCAAAATCGAAGCGTCGCATCAGGTGATGCTGTCTCCTTTTTGTGTACACACTGCGGGCTGGTGAACCGAGCCAAACTCGACGGCGGCAGCGATCGACAGACACGTGCCTAACGTATCTCATTTGGCGGTGATTGCTCTCCCAGCAGCTTTCACGCTCAACCTAGTGCCGCATCAGGCAACGTTCGCCTTGGCGACGACGGCACGGAGTTTCTTGTCGGCGGCGTGGCGGTTCCGC
>NZ_JALKFY010000406.1:0-824 GCF_023242985.1 Frankia sp. Mgl5
CCGGGTGTTACCGCTTGTTCAGCTGGCCCGCGTCGACCGGGACGACGGTGCCGGTCACGTACCGCGCGTCATCCGACACCAGCCAGGCGATGGCGTTCGAGACGTCCAGCGGGTCCACCGCGTCGACGGGCATCGCGTTGGCCAGCACCCGCGCGAGCTCCGGGGACCCCGCCGTGATGACCGACAGGTCCCCGTTCGCGGCCATCGGCGTCTTCACCGTGGTCGGCGCGACACTGTTCACCCGGATGCTGTGCGGCGCCAGATAGTTCGCCCACGACCGCATCAACCCGACGACCCCGTGCTTGGCCGCGGTGTAACCCAGGAAACCCGCCGTCGGGATACCCACCCCGACCAGGCCACCCGTGGAGCTGGTCAGCACGATCGCCCCACCCTGCCCCCGCTCGACCATCGACGGAATCGACACCCGGCCGGTGTTCCACACCCCCGTGAGGTTGACACCGACGACGTCCTCCCACTGCTCGTCCTCCGACGCCGCCCCACCCGGCCCGATACCGGCGTTCGCCAGCACGATGTCAACCGGACCCAGCTCGGCGACACCGTCCTGGAACGCCTTCCCCAGCGCCGCCACGTCGCGGACGTCAGCCTGCCGGGCGACGATCCGCCGTCCCGTCTCCTCGACCGCCTTCACGGTCAGCTCGAGGTCCTCCGGAGTCGCCATCGGGTAAGGCACCGACTCCATCTGGGCGCAGAGGTCCACCGCGATGATGTCGGCACCCTCCTGCGCTAACCGGACCGCGTGGCTACGGCCCTGACCTCGGGCAGCACCGGTGATGAACGCGACCTTGCCATCGAGCTTTCCCATC
>NZ_JALKFY010000407.1:0-790 GCF_023242985.1 Frankia sp. Mgl5
GGCGCTGTTGCGTTACGGGGAAGCTGGGCATGCCAGCGGCCGGGGCAGCTGCCGGTCAGACGGCTGCGGCGAGTTCGGTGAACGCGGCGGCCAGCCGTAGCTGTGGGTTGGTGCCGACGGCGAGCTCGTAGTGGCCGCGGCGGATGTTCTGCACGAGGGCGTGTCCGGCGCTGACGGTCTGAACGGAGCGAAGACGTTTCAGTCCGCGCATCGGCCGCAGCCGTGCTTTCAACCGGCCGTGGTCGGCTTCGATTCGGTTGTTCTCCCGGGCGGCGTCGACGTGCCAGGCCTCGGGGAGCAGCTCGTCGAGGATCCGCGGGTAGACCGGGGCCTTGTCGGTGGTGACCTCGACCGGGCGGCGCCCATGCGTCAACGCTCGAACGAAGAATCGCCGGGCGGCGGCCTGGTCGCGCCGTGCGCTGGCCAGGACGTCGATGACCTGGCCGTGCTGGTCGACCGCCCGGTAGAGATAGGTCCAGCAGCCGGAGACCTTGACGTAGGTCTCGTCGATGAACCATCTGTCGTCGGGCCGGTGCCGGCACGGCCTCGCAGCGTCGACCAGCGAGGGTGTGAAGCGCTGCACCCACCGGTAAATCGTGACGTGATCGACCTCGAGGCCCCGTTCGGCGAGGAGCTCCTCGACGTCCCGGTACGACAGCGCAAACCGCAGATACCACCGCACTGCCAGGACGATCACCTCCGGCGGGAACCGAAACCCCGCGAACTCCGACACCGGAACCGGTGGACAGCCACGACGTCGACGCACCATTCGATCATGGCTGATCGACGG
>NZ_JALKFY010000408.1:0-776 GCF_023242985.1 Frankia sp. Mgl5
TTGTTCCAGAACGGGCCGTGCAGGCCGGCGAGGTTGCGTAGCGCGGCTTCGGCCTGGGGGGTGTCGCAGCCGTCGGCTTGGAGAGGCGGAAGCGGTGGCTGGAGCTGAGTCGGCCGCCCCCGACGGGTTCGTGGCGTAGCCCGACGATCTCGGTGTCGGTGCCGCCTCGGCGCAGCGCGGCGGTCATCCATCGGGGGTGACCACGCTGGGGTCGTCGACGATCCACCCCGGTTGTCCACCCGCCGGTTCGGTCATCCTGCCCTCCGGAGGAGCTCGGGTCGGTGTCCGTGGCGGCCGTGGTGCCGAGCGGGAGGCGTGCGTGCAGGAGTGCTGGGGTCCGGAGCAGGCCGGGGAACCGATAGGTATTCACGCAGGTTGGGCCTCATGCGCGATGTCGAGCAGCCGTGGCGGTTGAGTGACAGCCCGGACTCACCCAGCCGCCACACATTGCCGGGTGGCGGGATTGGGGCTGCATAAGTCCCGTTCCCGCGGCCTTGGCGCCCTGGTTCCGTGCGCGCCGGCCCACCCCCGCCCGCGCCGGGCCCGCCCGGCCCCGTAGGAGGTCAGCGCCGTCGGCCCCTGGGTGGATGAGGTCGCTGCCTCCTCGGCGGCGAACGCGACGAGGCCGCCCTGGATGGCGCCGCCCGCGTTGAGGCCGTCGGCCCGCCGGGGCACCTCGACGGTGCCCGGAGCCACGACGACGCTGCCGACCCGCTCGGCGAGGGGAACCGGCAGCCGGAAGGGCCCCTCGGGCAGCCCGGCCAGGGCGCCGTGGG
>NZ_JALKFY010000409.1:0-773 GCF_023242985.1 Frankia sp. Mgl5
GAGAAGCCGTAGGGGAAGGTGCGGTCCTCCAGGCCCTTGATGAACGAGGTGCCGCCGGAGGTCTGGATGACCGGGCAGGCCATCGCCTCGGCCAGCGCGCGGACGGATTCCCCCGCCCGGGAGGTGTGCACGCCGTGCCCGACGAGCAGGACCGGCTGCTTGGCCGCGCGGATGTACGCGGCAGCCTCGTCGATCCGGTCCTGACCCGCGGTCTGGTTCACCAACCGGTACGCCGACGGGGGCAGTGGCGCGGGAACGTCGAGTTCCTCGAGGATCACGTTCGAGGGGTACTCGATGTACACCGGGCCCGGCGTACCCGACAGGGCCTTGCGCAGACCCTCCCGGATGATCTCGTCGGTCTGGTCGGGGTACTCGATGCTCGCGCTGTACTTCACCGACGGCGTGAACAGGTCGGCCTGCTGCACGAACTGGATCCGCCCGCGGCGGACCCGCTGCTCGGTGATCCGGGCACGCTGCCCGCCCAGGAAGATGACCGGCGAGTTCTCGACCTTGGCGCACATCATCGCCCCGGCCAGGTTCGCGACACCCGGGCCCAGGGTGCCGATCGCCACCGCGGCCTTGCCGGTCATCCGGGACACCGCCTCCGCCATGAACCCGGCGGACTCCTCATGGTGCGGTGAGACCACGTTCCAGCCGCGTTCCTCGGCGAGGTGGAACATGTGCACGAAGTTCGGGTCCGGAATACCGAAGATCGTCTTGATCCCCTCGGCCTCGAACAACTGGAGGATGCGCTCGTAGACTTTTACCGCCAT
>NZ_JALKFY010000410.1:0-767 GCF_023242985.1 Frankia sp. Mgl5
CGCTTGTCGGGGTGGCGCACACACCTTTATGGTCGAACGTGTGTTCGATCTGATTGTGGGGTGGGTGTCGGCGCCATGAATACCGTGCGGAGTGCGAAGGTCGACGAGGACGGTTCCGGTTCCCGCGACTTCTCGGAGACGGAGGAGGTGTTCGAGGGGCGGGTGCGTGGGCTGCTGGTGCGGATCGGTGCGGCGGTCCGGTCGATAGCGGCGGGGAACGCGGTCCTGCTGGGGTTGTTGGCGCAGTTCGCCGACCTACGGCCCCCGGCGGCCGGGCGGGAGGATCTGTTCGACGAGTTCGCCCCGGAGGATGTCGCGGCGGTGCTGGGGGTGTCCTCGCAGGCCGCGGCGGGTCGGATGCTGTTCGCGTGCACGGTGGCGCGCCGGCTGCCCCACGCGGTGGAGGCGTTGAAGGCCGGGGTGCTGGACGTGCAGCGGTTGCGCTCGTTGGAGAACGCGGTCCGCCCGCTCGACGACCCGCTCGCCGCGCGGGTCGAAGCACGCGTGCTGGCCGGCGGCGCCCGACCCACCCGCGGAGCGTTCACGGATGCGTGCCGTCGTGCCGTACACCGGCTGGACCCGGCCGGGGCGGCCGAACGGGCGCGGGCGCGGAAGAAGGAACGGCGGGTGTGGGTGTCACCGGGGGAGGACGGGACGAGTTGCCTGTCCGCGGTGCTGCCCGCCGACGAGGCGACCGCCTGCTACCGGCGGGTCGATCAGATCGCCCAGGGGATCGCCGCGCACCGAACGACCGAGGACACCCGCGG
>NZ_JALKFY010000826.1:0-87845 GCF_023242985.1 Frankia sp. Mgl5
CTCAAACGCCTTCAGTACCGCCCCGACCTGCTACGGGGCTTCCTGACCGGAACCGGCCTACAACTCGAACCCCCATAACCGGCCACCTCACGAATACAACATCAGTAGGAGGAGTCCGGGTCTCGCTGCTGATGCTGTCAGCGCAGTGCGCCTGTGAGCACCTTGTATCTCAAGATGGATTCTCCGGGCGCTCGTTCGAGGGAGTCGAGATGAAACACGACGGCCTGTGCCTTCATCGTCGCGAGCACGGCATCAACGGCCGCTCGTGCGATTCCAGCACCTGGACAGTAGTGCGACCCGAGGCCGAACGCAAGATGGGGAAATCGGCCCCGGTCCCGCATCGCAGTCGGATCCGGAACCGCAGACGGATCCATGTTGGCCGTGGCGAGGTGCAGGACCACGCGATCGCCGGAGGCGACCGGATGACCGTCGATCTCCAACGGGCAGCGCGCATAGCGGGCCGCGTAGCGAAAGGGGGTGGCCAGGCGGAACACTTCCTCGCGGAGGGGTGCGATGGCCAACTGTCCAAGATCGTCATTCCCGACTCGCTCAGCGAGGACGCAAAGGCCTGAGACCAGAGGTTCTATGGAACCCGTCACCACTTGAGTGAGCAACGCCGTTGCCACCGCGGGACCAAGCTCCGGATCCTCGTGTATGTGCGCAAGCGCGGCCAGCAGTCGCGACGAGGGCGCATCGGCTGACCTTCCAAGCCAGCGCTCAAGTTCCTCGGCGGCGGAGAGTGCCGAGAGAAATCGGTGGCCGTCGACTGACGGGCTTCCGATGGCATCCAGCACCACGGCGCCGAGCCTTGCAATGCTCTCGGCTTCATTGGCATCGATGCCGAACACGATGGAGAGGACTCGTACGGAGTACGGCCAAACCACCTCGCCGACCCAGTCGATGCGCCGTCCTGTACCCGCTCTAATCAGCGATTCCGCCGCTTGTGCGAACAACTGCTTCGCGCGCGGATTGACCGCTCCCGCCAACCCCTCCACCAGGGCGGGACGAATCCGCTCGTGGTAGGCACCGTCCGAGAAGGCGGGCCAAAGGAGCGTGAACTCATAGAACTTTCTAGCGGCATCCTCCTCTCCTGACTGCATCAGCTCGAACGGAGGATATTCCGGCCGCCTGTTCCACAGCCGGTCGTCGCGGAGCAGGTCGGCTACCCGGGACGCACTGTAGACGAAGAGCGACTTTGAGACTCGGTCATAGCGGGATGGATGAAAGCCGGAATCATCCGCAGCGTTGTTCCAGGGTTCCCGCGCGACATGGCGATCGTGCGTCACGGTTCGACCTCCTGCCCGTCGACAATGGTAGGATCGAGCGTCGCGGAGTCACACGTCCCTCTCGGCTCATCGGATGTACCTCGTCGATGTGGCTTTGCACGCAGTACCCGGCCCAACCGTACTCCGGCCTCAATCAATACACTGGTGGGCTTACCGAGGCCGAGCCGAAAGGCCGGTGCGGGCAAAACTTCCGGGCGCACAGCCAAACTCGCGCCCGGCATGATGATGACGCCAGCACGCAAGCAGGACTCGGCGAACTCCCAGATGTCGGTTCTGGCGTGCAGTTCCGCCCAGAGAAACGGACCGCCCTGCCACACATGCAGCAACAGCTTTCCGTCGGCAAACACGTCTCCGGCGGTCTCCTTCATCGCTGCGGCTAGTCCATCCCAACGCCGCCGGTAGGCTCGCCCCACAAGTGCGCCGGACGCGGATTCGGCGACGAGTCCGTCGAGCAGTCCCGCCGCGAGCGCCTGTCCGATCTTTGGCGCCTGGATGAACATGCGGCGCTGGACCGCGCGCAGTTGTGCAACGACTTCCTCGGGGCCTATGAGGACTCCGGTGCGCTCGCTTGCGAGACCGACCTTGGAGAAGCTGAAGATATGTACAGCCTCGGGGGGCAGCGCAGGCAAATCGAGAGCCATCGGCGCGCCGGGCAAGGCGTAGCTGCGGTCGAAGACCGTCACCGCATCGTGTTGCCTTGCCGCGGAGAGGAGCGGTTGCAGCTCCTGAGCGGTAAATGCGACCGTGGTCGGATTGTGCGGCTGGGACAGGATCACGGCGCCGACCCTGCGCCAGTCGAGCGCCTCCGGATTCGGCAACACGACCCGGCAGACACCGTCGCCAAGCCGGACGGACTCGTAGACGCCGCTCGCCGGGTCCTGATGCGTCACCGCACCGGGATATTCGACACCGAGCGGATAGAGGATCCTGCGTCCACTTTCAGCGAGCCATTGTCGCAGAAGGGTCAGTGCGCCCTGTGCGCCAGGTGTAACCATGACCTCAGCAGGGCGCAGCGCCCGACCGAACGTGCTGCTCCACCGCGCACAGATGAGTTCGGTGAACGCGGGGACACCGTCGTAGTCCGCGTAGCCACCCAGAGTCGCCGCGTTGATCCACCGTGGTGCGGCGAGTTCGTCCAAGACGATGCGGCTGAGTTCTTCGAAGACTAGCGGCGAGCCGGAGGACAAATCGATCGTGTCGGAGTCGCCACGCAGCGACTCCGCCGCCGCCATTAGTTCGTAGAAGTCCAAGAAAGGCTCACTGCAAGGGGAGAGCGGCTGCCAGCGCATCAGCGATCGTATGTCGACAGGGCTCAAGCGCCTCAGCATCGTCGACTGCGATACCCACGGAGCCAAGTTGGTGACGGCAGATCCGGTGAAAAGTGTGTGCGACTTGGTCGAGCCATGCTTCACCCGGATACAAGATCGACCATTCATTCAACCGCTGGAGCAATGCTTGGGCACCATCCTCCCAGCCGAAGAGAGCGCGCTCGGCGACAGGCTCGTCCCAGTCGTCGCGGTAGTCATGCGAGAAACGCCGCCGCAGCCGACTGAATTGATCCCACACCTGCACCTTCACCGCAGGGCCTGCCGAGGTAGCGTCGCGCAGGAATTCAGGCCACTCCTTGACGCCGATCTCCGAGCGGCCCAACCGCTCGCGGGCCTGCTCAATGGCGGAACGCATGCCGTTGGTGTACGTCTCGGACTCGTCGCGGCACACCTGGGCGAAAGCCGTGCTCTCGTTCAGCACCACGGTCCACCCCGGAGGCTCCTCCCGCACGCCAGCCCAAGCCTCCGGGGTGGCGTTGCAACCCACTGCGGAGAGGATGCGGGAACCCGCGTATTCGAGCATGCGTCCGGCCGCGTCCCAAAGCGCAATCGCGGTGGCGTGGTCAACTTCCGGCGTGAGGCGGTGGCTCTCCAGTAGTTCCGCCTGCTCGAGCACATCGGGCGGGGTGTCCTCGCGCGAACGCAGATATGCCAAGGCGCCGTGTCGGCCCACGATGCCCCCCTTTTCCAGGGTGTAGAGATGGAAGAGCAGCGCGCCGGTGATGTTCCAGCAGTAGCCACCGACGAAAGGGGCGAAGGAGCGGTCATTCGGATCAATCAGGTAGAGCGCGGTCGCCCGCGCCAGATTCTCCGAAAGCCATCCAAGTCCACCAACTGAGTGCAGGTAGTCCAGCCGGTTCGGCACTCGTCGGCCCTGCCAGACGGCCGGATGGATTCCGCGCAGGACGCGGCATCGGGTGTACATGTTGTCCGCCAGCAGCGGGTGTACTGAAACCCGGCGGTAGTGGTCGACCCGGCTCAGCAGCGTCGCGTGCACCCCGATGTTGTTCGCCACCGTCGGATTGGGAGTCAACTTCCAGTGGCGGTCACGTACCGTTCCATCGATGCGGCAGTCCGGCGTGGAGGCGCGCCGGAGCGCCTCGAGGAAGTCCCGCAGCCAGTCCAGCGTCTCCGGGCGCACGTAGACCGTGTCGAGGGCGAAGTGCAAGTCGAAATCCTGCCACGTGGATTCCGGGATGCGATTCTCGGTGCAACTGCCGATCAAGAAGACACTGGCGAACGGGGCCATTCCTGCCGGTTCGCGGCCCCGCGCCAGATAATCGCGCAGCGTTTCCGCGCAGCGCGTGGCCGAACTCGTGTCGAGGCTCAGGTCCATGGCGAGTCAGGCGGATCGTACAGCGGGTGAGTAGGCGTTCACGTGTTCGAACCAGCATTGAAAGAGCTTCTCGTAGTCGGCGAACAACTCGGTGACCATTGCGGAGCAGTATCGGTAGGTCTCGTCATCGAGTTTATATTCGGCCAGATGTCGGGCCTGAACGCTGTGCCCGAATTCCTCTTCGTAGTGTTCCCGGCCGAAGTACTGCAGCTCGTCGTCCATCCCAAGCGCGATCGCGGCTTTGCGGGTGTGCCCGATGAAAACCACGCCAGTGGCTTCGAAGACGCTGATGAGGCTGAGCGCGGCGAGCGGGCTGTCGATCTTCTGGGCGTACTCGACGAGGCGGAAGATTGTGCCCCTGTTGGCCTGGGTGGACTCGCTCCATACGTCCACGGCGAAGGACGGCAGGTCTGCGCCCCAGGTCGTAAGTTGGTAGCCGAGTTTGTCGAGGTCGGTGAGGTACCAGCGCCAGTGATCGGCGTCCTCGCCGCAGTAAGCGTTGATGTAGCGGTGCAGCTTTTCGTCGCTGTCGGGGCGCTCCAGCAGGTGGAGCACGTCCTTGAATCCCATCAGGTAGTACAGCATGGAGGGTGTGAAACTCAGTCGCGTCGCGCCGTCGACGGTCTCGTCGCTCAGGAACTTGAAAAGCGGTTGATCTGAGAGCTCTTCGCGATGTTTTTCGATCTGATCAAGTATGCGCCGCATGCCGTGACCCCCCACCCAGAGAATGCAATCGCCGACAAGTCATTGAAAGGCTAACCGAAAATCCATGCTAGTCGACAGACCCTCGGTGGTCAACGAGCCTCTTGAAGTCTCGGTGCCTGCCCTGAACCTTGATGGTCTTCAACTCTCGATGGTCGCCCTGGGCGTCCAACGTGGGACGAGGGTTGCGGCGGGCGACCCGGACGAAGGGCAGCCACCTCCACGCCACCCCTGCGCACAGCCCTCCGTATAGGTCGGCGAACTCGGCTGACACACGGCCCTCGCTGCTTTGCAGCAAGATTCCGCCATCTGGCTCACGCGGTCGCTCGATGCGTAACAGCTTGTCGTAGCCCCAGATGACGGCGGGCTGCTCACCCAGGAAGTGCACTTCTACTTGGTACCGCAGGGTCGGGCTCTCGAAGGTCTGGCCGGAAAAGTCCTGGTCAGCCAGCATCTCCTGCTTCGACTCGGGTACCCGTTCCCAGAAGCTGAAGGTGTGGGCTTGCCCCCGTCGGAGCGGCTCGAGGAAGTCGATGCGGTGTACCACCCCGCCGGGCATCTTCTTCGACAGGCCCAGCGTGCCGCCCTCAATATCGCTCAGCTCGGTCGGGCTGTAGGTGCCGTAGACGAAGTGCGGCGCGCCGTCGACCAGGGAGATGACCGTGCGCGTCTGGCGGGACTCGACGAAGCAACGGTCCCGGATGATGCAGACGACGGTCAGGCGGCTCATCCCTCCTGTGAGGGCTGCTTGTCCCCGTTCCAGCTCCAAGCCAAGCTCAGGAGACCCGGCCAACAGCGCGGTGAACATCGACATCAGGCTTCCGCCTACCCGAGGATGGTATTTTTGGTGACAGCTCTCAGCTGCCAAACGAGGCTGACGATTCACTCGTACGACCACTGCACCCCATACCTCACTCCCACCCGCAGGCTATAAAACTCCAACCCCACCTCTCCCACCGAATCCACCTCGAGCAGGTCATCGTTCGGCATGAACTCATCCGCCACCACCGGATGTACACCATTCAGCCGCCACAGCTTCTCTGGCGCCTGTCCCACGCCAAAACGAATCTTGAGACTGAAGTAGTCGAACCGCCGGAGCGGTGTCAGGACGTAGTACGGCTGCAGGCGGGTACGCGGGTACGCGGGTACGCGGGTACGCGATAAATTCCACCCCGTACTCATGCCGCTCGCCAAGCTTGAGCGGCCGTGGCAGGCGGACCACGAACCGGGCGTAGGCCCGGCCCGGCCGATGCGTTTCGATGATCTCCCCGCCGTAAACCATATCGGCGCGGATCTCGTCCGCTTCGGCTGGCGGCTCCATGCCACGCAGGGCGCTGAGCGAGGCGACGATCTCATCCAGCTCGTCGACCGTGGCGACGATCCGGCGTTCCTCGACGAGCTTGGGGAGCTCCAGGTCCAGGCGGAGCGTGGACCTGAGCGACTCCACGTACCAGCCGTCTGGGGCGAACTCGTTGTAAATCTCCAGCCGGGCGTCGTCAGCGGTGTCGATCTGCTCGGCGAGCATCCGAAAACCCTCGTCCATCCGCCGGCGAGCCGTCCGGGGGTCGCGGTCGAACTGGGCGGCCAGCCACGCCATGCGCTCGTGCAGGAACTGCTGGTCGGTCGCTTCGTGCAAGGCAAGGGCCGCCAAGACTGCCAGCCGCAGGTCGGCGGGCAGCCGGCCGCAGCGGTCGGTGATGCTGAGGGCCAGTTTCCGGCGCGCGGCCGCTGGCGGATCGGTGTCGACGATGCCGCAGGCGAAACGGAGCCTCGGCCCAATGCGGGCGTGTACGTCATCCGCCAGCAGTCCCCGGCCGCGACGGAGCTCCCGCAGCTCAGTGATGGTCTGTTCGGCTTCTTTCATTCTGAGTTCCCCGTGAGTTGCTCTCTACGGCCCGCTCCGCCTCCTGATGATTTCAAACATCCGGCCGCGTGCATAGGCCGTGTGTCTAGGACAGTCGGGCCGGTCAAGTGACACGGCGTGCGCGGAGTTGACAAAAGCATGACACGGGCACGA
Organism: Frankia sp. Mgl5; assembly: GCF_023242985.1. Lineage (NCBI taxonomy): Bacteria > Bacillati > Actinomycetota > Actinomycetes > Frankiales > Frankiaceae > Frankia > Frankia sp. Mgl5. Next base: position 6,670 of record NZ_JALKFY010000826.1, read on the forward strand.
TCGGCGCGCTCTGGCATAGCCAGATATCCATCGGGTAATCGGCCCGTTCCACAGCTACTCTTCAACCCCACAACGCTCGAAATTCCGTAGTCCGGCGTATCGAAAGCACAGTAGGCTCACTTCGCCGGCGCCTATCTTCGGCGAGCTGGAGCTTACGGACCAGTCCGCGGTGTACTCAACATCACGTACAGTCTACTAACGGAATAGTGCAGTTTCAAAACTCGGGGGACACTGGCTGGCCGATTCCACTCCTGCTATACCTGCCAACAACCAACCGTCTCTTCTATTATCGTTCAAAATTGACGACTCAAAATCAAACTCTTTGCGATCCAAGCGGTCGCAGAATCTCCTGCAACGTCCCTTGCCCAAAATTTCGTGCTCGCGCTTTTATGTCATCATGTATCTGCTGCCCCATCCCCTCCGGCAGTTCCTGGTCGAGCAGTCCCACCAATACGCCTCGCAGGCGTTCGAAGCTCTCCTGAGCCGCAGCCGCCACGAGCAGCCGCGAAGTGGCGCGCGGTAGATGAGGGGCAGCACGAAGCAGCTCGGTGGCCGTGCCGACGTCCGCGTACCTAAAGATCATCCGCATGGGCCTGCGCAGCTTGTTCGCGAGATCACTCTCGGCTTTTGGGGATAGGCCGAGAGCGACGGCTCGGTCCGCGATGGCCACCAGGAGATCCGCTGCGTCGGATGGCCGACCGCTCTCCGCTAGCCTCCCGATGAGGTGCCCTGTCGTCCCGAGTACTCCGGTATCGGTGGGCGTTGCCGCGGTGACATCGAGGATGACTTCGCGGTCCACATGAGCCAACGGCCACGCGACACACAGCAGCTCGAGCCAGGCGGCGCGGGCGAACTCGGCGACAACATCGGGTTTCTCCCGGCCGGGTCTCACCAGCCGTGGTGGTTTCTCGACCAACGCGAAGCGCCCCCGCAGCAGACTCTCGGCTTGCACCGCCGGGAGCCGTCCGGCAATGGCCGCCTGTCCCGCGAGGCGGTACAGGTTGGCGATGGCTTGCGGGGCGGCCACCCGCTTGATCCATCGAACGACTTCCTCGTAGACAGGCGGCGGCACCACCTCGAGCTGGTCAAGCAGCAGCCAGAGGTGGGCACCTTCTTGCTGCTGCTGGCCGCTGCTCCCGCCCAACAGCAGGCTGATGAGTCGTTGGAGCTCGACCGCATGCGATGCAAGTTGCTCACGGAGCAGCTCGCCGTGCTCACGGACTACATCGCCGAGCGGGCGCGCAGTTCGGCGCGTATGGGACAGTTCGATCAGCAGCGAAAGCATGCCGCGGTCACGATCAAGCCACTTGGCGATGTCGTAACTGGTGATCTTCTGGACCAATTCGGACGCCGCAGACGGCTGCTCATGCAGAGCCGTCAAGGCAGCTCGCGCCGTGTCATGGCCCCCGATGGCCGCTTGGACGAGTAGCAACGCCAGTCCGTCCTCGGCGAGCCAGAGGTCGACGTCCTGGGATTTATCGGTCATCTTTAGCAGCCGGGCGAGCTGCTCAGGGGCGCGGACCGCATGCAGGCTCTTGCGCACGACCGAAGCCCAGACCTGCGGTCCGGGCGCAGGCTTGTTGCCTGGAGCCGGGAGCCCACCGAGGCACTTGACGATCAACTCCAGTGCGGGCTGTGCCACTGGGCTGTCGATGCTCAGGAACTGCGGCAAGGCGGCTTCCCGGGCCAGCGCAAACGGCGCTGACGGACCCTTGAGTCGGAGCAACCGCTCGGCCGTCATCTCCATCAGCCGGGAGTCCGACGGCCCAGTCGAAAGATGCTCGACCATGGCAGCTAACCGGGCGTTCGCGAGCACGTCTTGGTCCTTGGCTTCAAGCGCGACGCAGACTTCGTCGAGCAGGTCCCGCCACCAACCAATGCCGTCCGTGACTGGGCGATCGCGCCAGGAGAGGGCGAGGATGCCGCCCAGGGCCTCGCGCATCGCCGCTCGTCCGGAATCCCGTGTCTGCTGCGACCGGATCACAAAGGCTTGGATCTCGGCCGCGAATGCCGCCGAACCGACCGTCGACCAGTGGGAAGCGATCAGCTCAAGGATGTAGAGCGGCAGATCGCGGCTGGTGGCCCGGGAGACCAGGAGTTCCAGCAAGTCCAAGAGCTGACCGGCAGCCCATGGCCCGTCGGCGGGAGCCACAGCGCAGATGACCCGGGCGAACAGCTGGATGACCGGGGCTGAGTCCTTGGACATGCCGCGGACGTACTCGTCGCAGCGCAGCTGTCGCACGGTGCCGAGCACCGCCGCTGGCTCCCGGGTCGCGAGGCGTTCGAACGCCTCCATGACCGTCATCCGGCAATGCACGCTCCGTTCCCACGCGCGCGCGAGAGCCGTGAGCAGGTGCGCGGTATCGACGTCAGCGACGCTCGGGGCGATCTGGGCATAGCGGCGAGCAGCCGCTGGCTCCACGGCGCGGATCAGGTATTCGGCGGCCGAGGTCAGCTCCGGCCGGTAGGCCACGACGCCCAGCGCGGTGCGCTGCAAGGCAACCGATCCGCTGTCCGCCAGGCCAGTGAGCGTCTGCTGGACGTGATCAGTCATGAGGGGGTCGGCGGCGGCGAGGATCAACAGCTGCTCGAAGACAGCTCCGACGAACAGGTCATCGGGATGCTGCCGGAGGTGCGCGTCCAGGAACTCCACGGCACTAAGCCCGTCGCGTTCGAGCAGGCCCAAGGCCGCAGCGTATTCGAAGAGCGTCTGGTGCAAGAAACGAAGGCCGACCCGGGAACGGAGGAGCACGCCGCGCCGAGTCAGCGTGTCAATGGCCTCGCCCAGCGGGGCCGAGGTTGCCCCACCGTTCCACTGATCGGCAACGGTACGCATGTACCGCAGCAAGACGTCGGACGCCAGTTCAGTCCGTCCGGTAGCCAGTAGGGCGAGCCCGACGGACTCGGCCGGCCCCGAGAGATTCACCGTGGCGGTCCCGCTGAGCCCGACCTCGCTCCTGGTATCGGCCACGACCCGTCGCTGCCAGTACATGCGGTACAGGCCGGAGACGTCGAGCTCGAGCGGGGGAAACTCTGGTGCGTACAAGTCGAACAGCAAGCGCAGCAGCAGCGGGCTCTGGCAGATTTCCCGGGTCGGCAGCCCACGAGACACGGCGCGGAGGATAAGCGCGATCTTCTCCTCGGCCGGATGAGGCGGGGCATCAGGGCAGTAGGCCCGCACATGCCGCTCCACCGCTTCCGGGAGCTCCCGAGCGTCGTACGGTTGCAGGCCGACGTGCTGGAAGATCGTGCGAGGAAGCGCCCGCGCTTCCTCGGGCCGCGAGGTCACCACCACGTGCGCCCCGTCGTCCATCACCCGGTCGCAGATATCGAGGAGACGGCGTCGGTCGGTCTCGTAATGAAGCAGCAAGTCAGCGGTGTCGATCAGGACAACACAGGTACGCCCCCGCGCCGCAACCGTGCGGACGGCCTCGGCGAGATCCCCCGCCGGCAACAGCGGTTCCCGCCCGGTTCCGTTCGGATCGATCAACCAGATGGCGTTGAGCAGGAATGACTCGACGCGCTCGTCATCCTGCAGGCGCTGCCACACTCCCCATAGCAGGCTGCTCTTCCCGTGCCCCGCTTCTCCGCTGACCACCGTGGCCGAGGGCGATCCGTCCGGGGCGAGGGCAGCCAGGACATCGGCTTCCTGGGTTCGCCTGACGTAGAGGTCGGTGCTGAGACGGTGCTCTGTCCGGGTGCCGTCGGAGCTGCTGGCGATGTCGAGTTCATCCGCCATCTGCACCGACAGTTGCTGGAGCCGGCGGAGCGCTGCAACGTCGTCCTGCTCGTCGTCGGCTCCGCCCGTCTCATTATCGGCTTCGGCTGTCGGCGGGGCGTCACGCGTGGAGGGCGGCAAGCGTTTCGCCAGGTCGCGCACCTTGGCTTCGTCATCAAGGAAGTCAAGGATCGCGTGCAGCAGAGCGTTCGACATGGGACCGAGATGAGGTCGCACCCGCCGCTCGGTCGTGATCGGCTTGCGTAACACCGCGCCGGCAGCTAGACGGCGGGCTTCGAGGTTGGTGACCCGCGGATCGTGCAGCGCAAGCAGCTCGGCAGCAGCCAGGACGTAGTTCTCGGGATGCGTCGGACGCCGCTGTTCCTCCGCCATCACCGCCTGCAGAACGCCCCGAAACACCCGTGCTCGGACGTCGGGCGGTGCGCCCGTGCTGACCAACGGCGGTCGAAGCAGGCCCAGAAGAACGGGGCACTGACGCAGTACGTCCGGACGGGCGGTCTCATCCGCGAGCCTTAGAAGCTCCGCCATCGCTGGGTGCGCGTCGGCATCGGACGCCGGTGTTTCGGACAGCACAGAGCCCCTCCCCCCTGGTTGCTCGGATGGTACGCGCTGCCACCCAGTGACACAGGCACCTCTCCCAGAAGAGCAGCGACGAAACGCTCCGTCCGGTCCGCGTCCGGCTCCGTCCGAGAAGTGTCCGGCCAGCGTCCGGCCGGGGGATGCCAGCGGCCCGAGGCTCAGTGATGCATCCACCCGCCAAGCCGATGCGGATCGGGACTACCGGCAAGTCCGGCTCCCCGCCCCGGCGGATGCGGCCCGACATCCCTGCCTATCGGAGGTACTCCATGCCCGGCTCTCTCCCCAACCTTCCCGACCGCTGGTCCGACCCCACCCGTTTCTCCCTCTCCCGCTACGCCCCGGCCCGTGAGCTGGACCGGGCCATCGACCAGGAGCTGGCCGTCAGCCTGACGTCAGCTACGCGGGTCGACGCGGCTGGCTATGTCACCCACACCGCGCTCAGCTGCGTCGCGGCGCTCAGCAAGGCGGAAGCCGACCTCGTGGCGGCGTCGCCGGCGGCGGCCGAGCGGGCACACGCCATCGTCGATGCCTTCACGGCGGTGGCGCTGGCCGAGGTCGCGTCCCTGGGCCGGCGGTACGAGCGGTGAGCGGCGACCTCATTTTCCTCCTGGTCCTGATCGGTTTCGCGGTCGCCGTTGGCCTGTGGGTGTTCGCCGAGGACGACCGGGAGGAGCAGACCGAGGACCGCGACGCTCAGACGGCTCGCGAGGCCCGGACCCAGGCGCAGATGGACGCCCTGCGGGCAACGCGGCGTATCGGGATGGCCTTCTGGCGGGCCACCCGGTCCATGCACGACGCCACCCGGGATGCCCGGCGGGACCAGAACCGCGACCAGGACGGGCGGTGAGCCAGGCGTGGGCTCCATGAACCCCCGGGACCTCGTGAAGTACCTGATGGGCGGGGCCACAGCGCTGCTGCTCATCTGGGTCGGCTCGATCGTCGTCTCCCAGCTGATGGTCGCCATCGTGCCGTTGCTGTTCATGGTGCTGGCGGTCGGCTTCTGGTGGGACCGTTTCTTCGGTGGCCGGAGGTAACGCCGCCCTCGTGAGCCTGTCCGCCGGGCGGCCGAACAGTCGCCCGGCGGACAGGCCAGCACCTCGCCCTCTTCCTTTTTTCATCCGACGCCAAGGAGGTGTCATGTCGTTGTCTCTGGCAGAGCTGCATGAAAGTTCGGTGCAGTACTGCTTCGACCGTGCGCTGCTGATGCCGATCGCCGACTGGCCGGCGGTACGAGCCGACCCGACGGTCGGCCAGCGGATTGCCCGGCACTATCACGCGGCGCCGGTCATCGACCAGCGGGCGGTGCCTGCCTACCGCGCCCTGCGGCACGAAATCAAGCAGCAGTCCGCGTTTCTGACCGGCCCGCCCGAGAAAGGCGGGCTGGGCGTGAGAGTGATCACGCAGGCTGAAGAGGCTTACGGGGATGTTGACGACCTGGTGGCTGACTTGTGCGGAGCCCGGGAGGTGCGGGTCTTCGGCAGCACCCAGTCCGGCCAGGACCACCCTTTCTTGACCGCCAGCGAGCTGGACCGTCTGCACGTGCTGCACGACGTCTTCGGGCACGCCGTGGCCGCGGTCGGCTTCGATCAGCATGGCTCCGAGGCAGCCTGGATGCGGCACGCCGCGATGTTCGGGCCCTTGGCTCGCCGGGCAATGGGCTCCGAGATCCGGGGACGGACCTGTGCCTTGCTTTACGGCCATCCGGCACGCGGCGTGCCGAAGGCAAAGATGGCGCTGCTGCCAGAGCGGTATACGGAGCCGCGGTGGGAGGTGTGGCAGTGAGCGGTGCTGAAACTGAGCAGCGGTACGCCACGATCATGGCCGATCCGCCGTGGCAGCTCGGGCAGCAGGGCTCCCGTGGCGCAGCGCAAAGATCGCTAGATCGATTGTGACGTGGCCCTGTGACGCGCGGCGCGGCGAATCCCTCCGCCAGGTAGCCGAATCTGTCGTGTAGATTCCACAACTTTCGCGATCTTGACGCTGCCTCCGTAGCAGCGCATAAGGAAAGAAGAGGGTCGCGCACGGCGCAGGCAGGTAATGCCGCCCGCCGGCCCACGGGATAAACCATCTAACGAGTAAGGAGGAGGGACCAGTCATGCCCCGATACAAGCGAATTCGAGTACGCGGAAGGCCGCGTGTGAGCATCGATGTCGATCTGCTGGCGCAGGCGCTCATCATGGCCAGTGAGGATATTCAGGGGACGGCGCAGCCCGAGGCCGCCGACGCCATCCGACCCGGTACGGCCGGAGAGGAAGTGCCGCGCACCACAGCCCGGCCGGACGACTACCCAGATTTCTGAACCCTGCCTGACCGGTGATCACCGGCCGGTTACGGAATTCCCCTGAGGCCCGGCGCTCCGGCTGCGATGCGTCCCCGCCACGCGCGGGATGAAACAGCCGCCGGAGCGCCAGGCCGGCGATCATCCATCGTACGACCCGCGTACACCCATATCCGCCACGAGTCTTTTGGCGCTTCCAACCCGGCGGGACTCACGCTGGGATTTCAAATTTACCTAACCAGTGCGACAAAGGAGACCGCAATACCATCCATGGATACCCCCATGCCGAAAACGGGGCGGGAATCAGACGGGCAGACGGGCCCCGCCGATGTCAGGCAGCGGGCTGGAGCGTTCACCTGCGTCAGTCTGTTCGCCGGAGGCGGCGGCATGGCCCTGGGGTTCGAGCAGGCGGGCCTCGCGCATGTGCTGCTCAATGAGTTCGACCGCCATGCCGTGGCCACGCTGCGCGCCAACCGGCCCGGCTGGACGGTGGACAGCCGGGACATTCGCGAGCTGAACTTCCTCCACCTGCGAGGCGCGGTGGACGTCGTGGAAGGCGGCTTCCCGTGCCAGGCGTTCAGCGCCTCCGGTAAGCGGCAGGGGTTCAGCGATCCGCGCGGCGCGCTGTTCTTCGAGTTCGCCCGCGCCGTCCGAGAGATCCGTCCGCGGATGGTGGTCGCGGAGAACGTCAAGGGGCTGCGCGGTCACGAGGGCGGGCGGACCCTCGGCGCCGTCGTGACCGCGTTCGAGGAGGCTGGGTACCAGGTCGCCTGGCGGGTGCTCGGCGCTCACCGGCATGGCGTCCCTCAGCGACGCGAACGGCTGATCCTCATCGCGCGGCGCGGACCGGGCAGCGGGCCGCTCCTCTTCCCACCGGAAGCCGACGGGCCTCCGCCGACGGTTCGGGAGGCGATCGCCGGGCTTCCGGCCGGACCGGGCGCCCGCTACTCGGCGCGTATGGCGTGGATCCTGAGCCACGTGCCGGAAGGCGGTAACTGGCGCGACCTGCCCGAACACGTCCTGCGGGAGTTTCTGCCGAACGGTCCGTATGGGGGCGGCAGCTGCAGCGGCGCGGCGCGCAGGCTCAGGTGGGACGAGCCGAGCCCGATGTTGCTGTGTACACCGATGTCGAAACTGACCGAGCGCTGCCATCCGTCTCAGACCCGGCCGCTCAGCGTCCGGGAGTACGCCCGGCTCCAGACGTTCCCCGACGACTGGGCCTTCTCCGGCCCTGTGTCCGCCCAGTACCGGCAGATCGGCAACGCGGTGCCCGTCACACTCGCTTACCACCTGGGGCGGACGGCCGTCGCCATGCTCACCGGTGCTGGAACGGCCGGCTTCAGCCAGGCCCAGCACCTCGTGAAGCCACAGCGGCTCCGCCGCTGGGTGGCCGTCGGAGCGCAAGCTGGGCGGCCCCGCAACCGACCCACTGCCGGGCGGCGGCCCGGCGACCGGACGACTTCGGCCCAGCAGAAGAAGGCCGCCCGATGACCGGCCTTCTTCCCTATCTCCCGTACCTGCTGGGCGCGCTGCTCGGCCTGACCGTCGTCGTGACCGCCCGCACACTGAACGCGAAGCGCTGGCGCGAATCCCTCGTTGCCTACCACCTGCGGCTGCCCCACAAGCTGGACCAGGACGCCCTGGCCGGCTGGCTGGCGACCGTCGCGGCGGCGACCCGCTCGCCGGCAAAAGCCCTGGTGCCGCACCCGCCCATCGCGCTTGAGGTGGTGGCGACCGCCCCACAGGGCATCTCCTACTACCTGCTAACCCCCCGGAATGACCGGCTGACCTTGCTGGCCGGGCTGCGGGCAGCGTTGCCTGGCGTGCGGATTGAGGAAGCCCCGAACCATCTGCGGAACCGGCCGATCTTCGGCTCGGCCGTCGAGGTGGGCCTGACCAGCGAGGTACAACCGCTGGCGGCCGAACGGGCCGCCCTGACCAGCGCAGCGGTACTGGCCTCGCTGCAGCCCCTGTCCGGCAGCGAAGCCATCTACTGCCAGTACATCATCGGGGGCCTGGTGGCGACCCGTCTCGGTCAGACGCCGGTTCCGCCACTGGCCCCACCGGGAATGCGCGCTGCACTGCAGCGAGCGAATGCCGAGGCTGAGCGTGCGGCGCGCGTCAAACAGGCCTGGCCACTGCTCCAGGCCACCTGCCGGATCGGGGCCGTCGCCGCGTGGCCCGACCGCCGGGGAGCCATGCTCGCCCGGGTCGTGGCCGCCATGCGCACCCTGGAAGCACCCGGGGTATCGATGCGGCGCGTACCGGTACCGGCAAACATCACGGCCCGGCGGCTGACCAACGTCGCGCTCCCGCTGTGGGGCTGGGGCATGGTGATCAACGCGGCGGAAGCGGTCGGCCTCGGCCTGCCGGTAGGCGCGGTGTCGCTCCCCGGCCTCAGCCTGGGATCGGCCCGGCAGTTGCCGCCGGCACCAGGCATGCCGCGCGGCGGTCGCGGCGCCTCGATCGTCGGCACCAGCAACTACCCCGGGATTACGCGGCCGCTGGCGCTACTCACGGAAGATCGGCTCCGGCACCAGTGGTGCGTAGGCCCCACCGGTGCCGGGAAATCGACGCTTTTGGGAAATCAGATCTTGCAGGACATCGCTGCCGGGCATGGCGTGGCGGTCGTGGACCCGAACGGGGACCTGGTAACAGACGTCCTGGCCCGCCTGCCGGAGGATCGCGCTGACCGGGTCATCGTCCTCGACCTGGCCTCGACCGATCACGTGGTGGGGATCAACCTGCTGCGCAACATCGGCTCGGAGCACAGCCGCGAGCTTTCGGTTGACAACATCGTCCACATCATGGCCAACCTTTGGCGCGGCTCATGGGGTCCGAGGACCAGCGACGTCCTACGGGCCAGCCTGCTGACCCTCACGTCCACCAGGGCACCGGACGGGTCGGCGTTCACCCTGGCCGAAATTCCGATCTTGCTGACGGACCAACGCTTCCGACGGTTCGTCCTGGCTCAGTCCACCGTCCCGGCGTCGGTACGGCAGTTCTGGGCCGAGTACGAGGGCAAGGCCGATGCGGACCGGGCTCAAGTCATCGGGCCAAGCATGAACAAACTGAGGCAATTCTCCACACGTACTGCGCTTCGGCTGGCGCTCGGCCAGAGCGAGGGCTTCGACCTTGGCGAGGTCTTCCACGGCAAGACGGTGCTGGTCAACCTGGCCAAGGGCGCCCTCGGGACGGACACGGCTCAACTTGCTGGCGCCCTAGTGGTCGCCGTCCTGTGGCAGAAGATCCTCGGCCGGGTCGCGGTGCCGGCCCAGCAGCGGCGCGAGGCGTTTGTCTATCTAGATGAATTTCAGGACGTGATCAAGCTCCCGCTTGATGTGGGCGACATGCTGGCCCAAGCTCGCAAATACCGCGTAGGCCTCATCCTGGCCCACCAGTACCTCGGCCAGCTGCCGGAGACGGTCAAGACCGCGGTGCTCGGCACAGCCCGCACCCAGATCGTCTACCAGCTGAACTCCTACGAAGACGCCCGGGTGCTGGCCCGCCCCTTCGCGCCGCTGACCGCCGAAGAGCTGCTCGGCCTGGATGCCTACGAGATCGCGATGAAGCCGGCGGTCAACGGCCGGACCCTCGGCGTCGTCACCGCAGCCACGCCGCCGCTGCCCGACGCCATCCGAGATCCGGCGGTGCTCGCTGAGCAGAGCCGGCAGCGCTACGGCGTCCCCCGGGCGGATGTCGAGGCAGCCTTGCTGGCCCGAATCGCGCCTCCACAGTCCGGGGCGAACGGACGGATCGGGCGGCAACGGCGTGGAGAAACATCGTGAGGCGTGCTGCTCCGTTCGGCGCTCCGGTCGCGTCGAGTTACTCGTGGCCGTTTCCCCTGTACAACCGCCTGTTTCTGGCGTCTACGCCCCCGAGAGTGCGCCTCCTGTCGGAGGCACACTCATGACCGGCGCGCAGCGGGTGTCCGCAGCCCAGGTGGAGCGGCTGACCGGCCTGCTCGGGCCTCGCGACTGGCGCATCCTCGAGGACCTACGCCGCGTCCGCGTCCTTACCGGCAGTCAGCTTGACCGGCTGCACTTCGCGGATATCGCGCCCACGGCCCGCGGTCGGGTCCGTCGTCGGACCATGAGCCAGCTGGTGCAGCGGCGGGCGGTCACCAGCCTCGAGCGGCGGGTCGGCGGCGTCCGGGCCGGCTCGGACGGCCTGATCTTCTGTCTCGACACGGCCGGAACCAGGGTGCTGGAACGCCGGCAAACCGCCACCGGTCAGCCGGTCGAGGGCCGCCGCGCGCGGCGGCCCCGTACCCCACGCTCACTGTTCCTGGCCCATGCCCTGGCCGGAAGCGATCTGTATGTCAGCCTGCGGGAAACCGAACGCCAGACACCCGGCCTCACGATCGAGGCGTTCGACGCGGAACCGGCCTGCTGGTGGCCGACTGGGGCGGGCAACTGGCTGAAGCCAGACGCCTACGTGGCTCTGGCCACCGAGCAGTTCATTGATCACACCTGGGTCGAGGTCGACCGGGCCACGGAGAGCCTGCCGACGCTGCACAGAAAGTTGCTGACCTACGTCAGCTTCGTGAACCGTGGCGGCCTGGGTCCGGGAGGCGTCGTGCCAGGCGTGCTGGTAACGGTGCCGGACGACGCCCGGGCCGAGGTGATCCGAAACGCGGCGCGACGACTGCCCGAACCCGGACCTGAACTGGTCACTGTCGTCCGCCACGACAAGACAGCGGGCCTCCTGACAGCCACTCTCATGCCGGAGACCACACCGTGACCCCCAACCAGGGGTCAGGGACTGTCCGATCGGTTCGGGACTGGTGGATCACGGGCGGCATGACGGTGGCGGCCCTGTCCGCAGCGATCAGCAGCTTCGCGGGGCTCAGAAGCCTGGCCAGCGCGGCTGGCTGGCCGGAGCCGCTTGCGCCGCTGCTGCCGCTTACCGTTGATGCTTACGCGATCACGGCGACTCGGGTGTGGTTGACCCGTGATACCGGCTCGGCCGGCGGCGTGCGGCGGTTCGCCCGCTGGAACGCGCTCCTGGCCATGGGCCTCTCGCTCGTCGGAAACGGCCTGTGGCACCTGGCCGAAGTAGGGATGCTCACGGTCGGCTGGCCAATCGTGGTCGGGACCGGATCCGTACCGCCGGTCGTCCTTGGCCTGCTCTCGCACCTGGCTGTCCTACGTGGACAGGACGGCGGACCGCCGGGGACAACGGCCGTCCTCAGCGATCCGGCGGGTCAGAACGCCTCAGAGTCAGAGACGATCGGCGACCGGGAAGCCGAGGAGCCACTGCTTACCGCAGCCCGCGCCGCCGACGTGCGGTATCGGGAGACACACGACGGGCGCCCGATCACGCGAGATGCGCTGCGGCGGGAACTCGGGGTGAGCACAGCGCGAGCCGGTGACGTGCTCCGAAGAATGCAGAGAAATCGCGACGAGGCTTGAAATCGCAATTTAGTGACGGGGCTGCCGACTATTCAGGACGCGGCACGACCTGACACAGATACTCGCATACCGGCCGGCTAGCTTTAATGATCATTTTGTGTTATATCAATACTGCGGAGTGTGAATCATACCATCTGATGCGAGGAGCTCTACAATATGCCCATCGACACGGCGTACCTTGCCATGAACAGTTTCTGCGACTTCGTAGAGAGTTCATGCAGTCCGCTCGATGCCCGAGCCGTGAATCTCAATCTGCTGCAGGACTACCTGGCCTTGTGGGTCGAAGAAGGAGGCGCTGTTGCGACAACCAAAGGAAACTTCGATACGTACCTGGTGACTGTCGCTCTGATCGCTGGTGAGTACCAGCGCTACAGGTACCACGGTGACTCCGAAGTGGGGCGGGCGATCGGCTCGCTCATGATCCACGGCTTGTTTGACGTGGATGCTCCGGGCATCCGGTGCCTGGAACGCGACTTCTATGAGTTGCGCAAGCCTCGCCAGGCCAAGCACGGCGAGGCAGAAGCGTAGCTGCCCGACTATCGCGGATGCCTCCGCGCCAACCCGTCCTTCTGACCAATCGGGAGGACGGGCTTTTCATAGCGTTAGCCAAATCCGCTTGCGCCTCTACTGTTGATCGTCACGATGCTTACGACTCTGTAGGCCGGACATTCCAGCGTGTAGTGGCCGACATCACACGATGATGGGTGGACGATCAGGCGCGAGATATGGCTGCGACTCATTTCCTCGGCGGACACATCAACTCCGCGAACTCTCGACCAATTCACAGGAATGACCTATATCTGGCGTACAACACATAGGGCATTGTTGTAAATTCCACTGTACCGGAATTGGGACGATCCTGGTATGATCAAAATGTAAACGGAGGACCGAATGAGTACAAACGAAAAACAAACGCCAGAATCGCTTGGACGAGCCTTGCGGAAAGCCCGAGCGGCCCGCGCCTTGTCCATCCGCCAGCTCGTCACGAAAAGCGGCGTTCCAAAGACCACGATCGCGCGACTGGAAAGCGATAGCGTCGAGCACCCGTTGCCTGAGAACCTGGTCAACCTCGCCAGGGCGCTGGAGATCAGCGCCGGCGACCTGTTCTTATTGGCCGGCATGCCACTCCCCGAAGGCCTTCCGAGTCTCCCCGTCATGCTGCGTGCAGAGTACGACTTGCCAGAGGCTGGCATCCGCGAGGCGGAAGCCAGCATCAGGGCCATCGTCGCCAAGTACGAGGCGCGCAGCGCATCGACGGGAACCGACACGTAATACATAACGCCCCGTGTGGGTGGGCTGCGGAAGGAGGGAACATATTCCAATGGACCACAGCGAGAAAACTATTATTCAGCAACTGAGCCAGCTGGCTCCAGACCGGCCGCTGACTTTCGGCGAGGCCTATCAGGTCGCCGAGACCCAGGCCACAACCTTGCTGCACCTGCTCGATATCCGGCATGCACCGGCCGATGTCGGACGGCTGACCGAGCTGCCGCACATCGAAGTACAGGTTGAGCCACGCTGGCGGATGCCGACGCTGGCCGGCTTCTCCGAGTGGCGTAACGGCCACTGGCTGATCGTGATCAATCGCAACAGCGGCACCGGTAGGCGACGCTTTACACTTGCTCACGAGCTAAAACACGTGATCGACCATCCGGCGCGGGGCACGCTGTACGGACAAGTCGGCGGGCGGGACGAGCAAGAGCGCAGGAAACGTATCGAGCGGATCTGCGACCACTTCGCCGCCTGCTTTCTGATGCCTCGGCCGTGGGTCAAACGCGCCTGGGCCAACGGCATCCAGGATATCGATGCGCTCGCCGAGCTGTTCAACGTGTCGGCGTACGCCATGAAGATCAGGCTTGCCTACCTCGGATTCCTCGACGACGAGGACCGGCCAGTGATCAGCTACTTCCGGGGCGAGCAACCCCGAACATACTCGGCTATCTAAAAAGAAGGAGATCGATATGGAACAGTCAAGAACACTGATGGCCGTCGTCTACGGGCGGATCAACCGGGACACCAGCGAGATCGATACTGTCGACAGCCAGGTCGAGCTGCAGCGTCGATGGTGTGAGCAGGTAGCGGAGCGGCTCGGCGTCCGGATCATCCGGGAAGACTGGGGCGCTGGAGCCGGTGGGGGCAGGTTTTTCCCTCGGCAATCGTCGGAGTGCTTCGCATGAGCCGCTCCGCACGCTACTTCCGCAGCGAGCTTCCCCGCAGTGGCGGCTCGAAACGGGCCGTCGTCTACCTCCGGGTATCCACACCAGGGCAGGTCAAGACCGACTACGACCCCGAGGGCATTTCGCTGCCAGCCCAGCGCCGCAAGTCGGCAGAGAAAGCCCGCGAGCTCGGAGTGGAAATAGTCGACGAGTACGTGGACCCAGGCCGCTCTGCTACCGCCATCCACAAGCGGCCTGAATTCAAGAAGATGATCGCCCGCATCAGGCAAGATCGTGACGTCGACTACGTGATCTTCTACTCGCTCTCCCGGATGCACCGCAATTGGGCCGAGAACGGCATCACCTACGCGATGCTGCGGGACCTCGGCGTGACTATGGTATCCGCTACCGAAAAATTCGATGACACGCCCCTCGGCGAGGCCATCCACGGCATGCTGGCGGTGTTCAACGGCTTCCAGTCGCGGACCAACGGCGAGGACATCCGCTACAAGATGGGCGAGAAGGCCCGGCGCGGCGGCACCCTCGGGCAAGCGCCCCTGGGCTACCTCAACGTCCGCGAGCAGTTCGAGGGCCGCGAGATCCGCACCGTCGCGCTTGACTCGGTGCGGGCGCCGCTCATCTGCCTCGCTTTCGAGCTGTACGCCACGGGTAGGTACAACTTCCACACGCTCCGCAAGGCCCTGACCGATGCCGGCCTGCGCACCCGTCCCACGCCGAAGCGGCCGGAACGACCCATCTCGATCCACAAGATCGGCGATCTACTGCGAGATCGGTACTACCTCGGCTTCGTCACCTACGAGGGCGTCGAGATCAAGGGACGGCACGAAGCGATCATCGACCAGGACGTGTTCGACCGGGTCCAAAAGATCCTGATCGCCGACCGCGGGGCCGGCACCCGGCAGCGCGTCTACAACCACTACATGAAGGGCGTGGTGTTTTGTGGCCGCTGCGAGCGAAGGCTGATCATCTCCGGCGTCAAGAACCGGCACGGCGTGGACTACTTCTACTACATCTGTCGCGGAAGACAAGATCACACTTGTGACTTGCCGTACTTGAAGGTCGAGGACGTGGAGGAGTCCGTGCTTCGGCACTACTGCCACGTGCGGGTGCCGGACGACGTCCAGCGACTGGCACGCGCCACCATGCGCGAAGCGGTCGCCGGCGGCGAGGACAACGCCCGACAGCTCCGGGCACAGCACACCAGGCGCCTCAAGGAACTCGACCGGCAGGAAGATCGCTATCTTGACTTGGTCGGTGACCCCGACTGGCCGAAGGCCAAGATCACAGCCCGGATGCGGGCTATCCGTGACGAACGGGCCGCTCTCAAGCGACAGCTCGACAACACCAACGCCGAGCTTGAGGTCGGCTACCAGATCATCACCGGCATGCTCGACCTCCTGACCGACCCCCAGGAGCTGTACCGGGTGGCGAAGAAGCGCACCCGCAGCGTCCTGAACAGAGCGATCTTCACCAAGCTGTTCATGGACACCGATGGCGATGGCCCGTTGGTGGTTGCCGACGAGCTGACCGAGCCGTTCGAAACAGTCGTGTACCTACGGCGGGAGACGCACACCGAGCTGGCGACTCCCGCAGCAGACACTCAGCCGGAGCCCCGAACCGGAGATGGCAAGCCAGGGGCCGCCGACGGCGACCGCGAGACGACAGACCGGCTGCGCCGGCGCTTTGCAAGATCGATAACACGGTATGAGCGCAGAAACGACAGTGGCGCCCTCCTTGCGGAGGACGCCACGATCTCGGAACTTGTTACCATTTCGGGCCTACTTGGACACTCTCTGTATCGAGAGGGTTCTAGTTGGACCAATATGGTGGAGCTGAGGGGACTCGAACCTCTGACCTCGCCCGCACACCCCCGGCCCACAGGGCAATCGCGCACGTCGGGGTCCGGGGGCTCGGCCCCGGGCAGACATAACGAAGACGCCCCCACGCCTTCTACGAAGGCATGGGGGCGTCCAAGTCGAGTGGAGGTGGCGGGAATCGAACCCGCGTCCTCCGGCCCCGACACAGGGCTTCTCCGGGCGCAGCCTGCTTGTTTTTTCTCAGCCCCGCCGGTCCCGCAGGCAAGCCGGCGCAGGCTCAGTCGCTGTTAGATTTCCCGACCTACCCCGCGACCGGGTGGGACGGTGATCCTCCTGTCGACGCCAGATCCTGGGCCGGAGGAACTCCCAGGCTGACGGCTAGTTGGTCTCTACTCAGGCCGCGAG
The DNA here is from genome assembly GCF_023242985.1 of Frankia sp. Mgl5. NCBI lineage: Bacteria > Bacillati > Actinomycetota > Actinomycetes > Frankiales > Frankiaceae > Frankia > Frankia sp. Mgl5. The sequence goes on from NZ_JALKFY010000826.1 coordinate 23,079, forward strand.
GGCGAAAGTGGAGCTAGCAGGCTGCGTCTTAGTGGCAGCTGTTGTTCTGAACGGATCGTTAACGAGATAACCGCTCATCCTCGGCCCGCTTCCCCTGCCTCGACGTCCGGAGTCGAAGCCGGTCACCCCCTGGTGTGTGCCCTGTTGGTGCATGCGTGCTGTTCTGTGCCAGGCGGACCCGCCGACGACTCGCCAGCGTGCCCAGACGGTCCAACGTCGACCGCCGGCCACATGTTCCCACACGGCGGCGCGGCTCGGCCACCCGATTACGGCTCGGCGCGCCCGGCCGGCGGGCAGCACCGCCGCTCGCCCGGTCCGCGGGCGAGCGGCACCACCACCGACGGCCGGCCGGCCGGAACGGGTGGCGAACGGGCGGCGGGACGACGGAACAGACCAGCCGTCCATACAGTTGAACGTTCAAGACAGAGGCAATGTGATCAGGGGGAACGCAATGGAGATCAAGGAACTGGGACACCTCGTGCTGTACGTGCGCGAACTCGAGCGCTCCGTCGCCTTCTACCGGGACGTCCTCGGCTGGCGGCAGGTCTTCCCCGAGGTTGGCGGGCCGGCCGGTCTGGGCATCCCCGCGGCGGCGTTCTCCTCGGGCCGCACGCACCATGAGCTGCTGCTGATCGAGGTCGGGACGGACGCGGCCGCGCTGCCGCCCGGTCGGCGCGTCGGGCTCTACCATTTCGGGCTGAAGGTCGGCGACAGCGACGACGAGCTTCGGGAGGCGCTGGAGCGCATCGAGCGGGCCGGCGTGCGACTCGTCGGCGCGTCGGACCACACGGTCACCCACAGTCTCTACATCTCCGACCCGGACGGGAACGAGATCGAGCTGTACATCGACGTGCCCGGGGTCGACTGGCGCGGCAACCCCGCCCTGATCGCGGCGCCCATCCGTCCGCTCCGCCTCTGAGCGGCCCGGGCGCCGGCGGTCACCGCGCGTCACAGGCCGGGCCCGGCGCGGGTGGGCCCCGGCAGCTGGCCGGGCCCGTGGTGATGTTCGCGAGCGCCGGCGCCGGCTCCGCGTTCAGTCCCTGGCCGGACCGCCCCGAGCCCCAGCCGCCCGGTCCGGCGGATCCGCCCACCCGGCCCGATCCGCCGCATCAGCCCGATCGGCTTGATCCGCCCGATCGGCCTGCGTGACGTCGGTGCACAGAAGAGCCCACGGCTCGTCCCGCACCCGGGTCATCACCACCGTCATGGTGCGGCCCCCCGGGACCAGGTGCCGCCGGGCCGGCATCAGCCGCCGCCGGATGGCGTCCACATCCCCGGCGAGTCCGCGCCGGCGCACGTCGAGTGCGCCGATGCCGGCCTCGCGCACGGCCGCCGCCACCCGGCGCACGTCGAAGGCCATCTCGGCCTCGACCCGCAGCGTCCGCGCGAACGGGGTCGCCAGCGGCCGGTCGGCGCCGAGAAACGCGATCCTCGGGTCGATCTGCCACCCGCCGACCAGGCGGCCGAGCGTGCCGACCAGCCCGGCCCGGGTGACGGCGGGATTGGGGTCGAAGAGGTACTCCCCCGGCGGCCGGACCGGGAGCGGGACGGGCCCGCCACCGCCGCTGTGACCGCCGCCCGGGCGGCCGTGGTCGCGGTCGTCACCGACGGGGTCCGGCTCACCGGTCAGCGTCACCACCCGTGGCCCGGTGGTCCCGGGCACCGACCGGTCACCCGGGCCGAGCAGCACCGTCGCCCGCCGGGACGCCGTCGCGAGCGCGGGCGAGAACAGCACGGACTCCTTGAGGCCACGTCTGTCCGCGACGAACTCGATCTCCCAGCCTGGCGGGACGAGCTCCACCGGGAGCCCCGGAGCCGCCTTGACCGCGACGGCCTCGACCCACTCGGTCAGCCCGAAGCACCAGGCCAGCGGGGGCTCACCGGCGCCGGCGGACATCCGCCGCTCGCCGCCCCGCCGCGCGGGATCGACGAAGACGCCGTCGACGCCTGTCAGGCTGACATCCCGGACGTCCGCCGCAAGGGCCTCGACCCCACCGGACCCACCCTCCCGCCCGCCGCCCCGGAGCGCGTGCGCGTTGTGGACGGCCATCCGCAGGTGCAGTGGGTCGCGGTCGACGGCGAGGACCGGGTGCTCGGCCGCCAGGGCGAGGAGGTCACCGCCGATGCCGGTGCACAGGTCGGCGAGGCGGCCCAGGCCGGCGAACCTCGCCGCCCGGTGCGCCGCGGCCCGTTCGGACGAGGCCTGCTCCAGCCCGGCGCGGGTGAAGAACATCCGCTCGGCCTGGCTGAACTTCGCCGCGGCCCGGGCCCGCAGCTCGGCCTGGGCGAACGCGGCGGCGACGAGGTCGGGGGGATGGCCGGCGGCGCGCAGCCGGGAACCGGCGCGCAGCTCCGTGCCGTCGGCATGCGCCGCGGCCGCCGCGGCGAGCAGGTCCGCTCCCGTGGGGGTCAGCAGCGCGTCGAAGGTGGCGAGCGGACGGGCTGCCTGTTCGCCGTCATGGTCCGGCGCCGCGGGTCGGTCAGACACGGCCCTTCGCCTGCCGGCCCATGATCCGGCTCATCTCACGCGCCGCGTCCCGCTCGGCGAGGGCGTGGCGCTTGTCGTAGTTCTTGCGGCCGCGGGCCAACGCGATTTCGACCTTCGCCCGCCCGTCCTTGAAGTAGAGCGAGAGGGGGACGACGGTGAGGCCGCCCTCGCGGGTCTTGCCGATCAGCTTCTCGATCTCGGCGCGGTGCAGCAGCAGTTTGCGCCGCCGCCGCGGGGCGTGGTTCGTCCACGTGCCCTCGGTGTACTCCGGGATGTGCACGTTGTGCAGCCAGATCTCACCGTCGGCAATCTGCGCGAACCCGTCCACCAGCGAGGCGCGGCCGGCGCGCAGCGCCTTGACCTCGGTACCCATGAGGACCAGCCCGGCCTCGTAGGTATCGAGGATCTCGTAGTCGTGGCGGGCGCGCTTGTTCTGCGCGATCAGCTTGCGCCCGGTCTCCTTCGGCACTGCTCCTCAGCCCTGCTTCCCGTCCGTAACGTTCCCGTCCACCGCCCATTGTGGGGCGCCGTGTCGTGGGACGCCGTCACACCCGCAGGTGCCGGCGCAGCGCGACGGAGGCCATCCCCGCCGCGGCGGCCACCCCGACGGCGAGCACCACCGCGACCGCCGTCCACACCGCGTCCCATCCGAACAGAGGGAACATTGTCTGATGGGCGAATCGTCCGTCCACCAGATATATCTTGGCCAGCACCAGGGCGGCTGCCGCGAGCAGCCCGCCGAACAGGCCGGCGAGGGCGCTCTCCAGCACGAACGGCGCTCGGATCGTGGCGTTGGTCGCGCCGACGAGCCGCATGATCGCGGTCTCCTTCCGGCGCGCGTGGGCGGAGATCCGGATCATCGTGTAGATCAGCGTGAACGAGGCCACGGCCTGCGCCGCCGCCAGGGCGAAGGCTCCCAGGGTGAACGCGTCGAGAAAGCGGTAGAGCGGCCCGAGGAGGGCACGCTGATCCCGAACGGCCTCGACGCCGTCCCGGCCAGTGTACGCATAGACGATCTCTTCGGCGTCCCGCGGATCGACCAGGGTCAGCCGGAAGGAGGCCGGGAGGTCGTCGGGGCCGATCCCGGCCACGACGTCCGGGGAGCTCCGGAAGTCACGACGGAACCGCTCGTAGACGTCCTTCTTGGTCTCGTAGGTGACCTTCGTTACCAGTGGGTCGGCGGCTAACTCGGCGCGCAGCGCGGAACGGTCGGCGTCGGTGAGGCCGTCCCGCAGATCCACGACCACCTCGATCTGGTCGAGCAGGAACCGGTCGACGGTGCGTGCCTGAGCGCGCAGCAGCAGGCCCGCGCCGAGCAGGGCCAGGCAGATCGTCACGGTCACGACCACCGCGCAGGTCATCGCGAGGTTGCGGCGCAGGCTGGTGGCCAGCGCCGCCAGGAGCGGGCCGGGCCGCATCAGCCCGCCGCCCCACCGGCCGGGCGGACGGGCTCGGTCCGCTGGTCGGGGATGGTGACCGGTCCCGCGTCGTAGCCGCCGCGGCGCTCGTCACGGACGAGCGTGCCGGCGTCGAGCTCCAGGACCCGGCGGCGCATCGCGTCGACCAGGCCGGCGTTGTGCGTGGCCATGAGCACGGTCGTGCCGGCCTGGTTGACGTCCTCCAGCAGCTCCATGATCTCGGAGCCGGTGGCCGGGTCGAGGTTGCCGGTCGGCTCGTCGGCGAGCAGGACCCGCGGGCGGCCGACGAACGCCCGGGCGATGGCGACCCGCTGCTGCTCGCCGCCGGACAGCTCGTCCGGGAAGCGTTTCTCCTTGCCGGCGAGGCCGACCAGCTCGAGCACCTCGGGGACAACGGTTCGGACCACATGCCGGGGCCGGCCGACGACGTCGAGAGCGAAGGCGACGTTCCCGGCGACCGTCCGGTCCGGCAGGAGCCGGAAGTCCTGGAAGACGCAGCCGACGGTCCGCCGCAGCTGGGGAACCCTGCGGTCGGGGATACGCGCGACGTCCCGCCCGGCGACCTCGACCAGGCCCGCGGTCGCCCGTTCCTCGCGCAGCAGCAGCCGCAGCAGGGTCGACTTGCCGGAGCCGGAAGGACCGACCAGGAACACGAACTCTCCCGCGCCGATCTCGAGGGAGACGTCCGAGAGGGCGGGTCGACTCCCGGTGGCGTAACGCTTGGTCACGGAGGCCAACCGGATCATCAGGACCTCCCCATACTCAGCACAGCAGATCCATCACGATACGTAGTCGGATGGGTCGGGTCCCGCACCTCGGGGCGCGCGCGTCCGCGGTGGCCCGTCCCGCCCGGTGGCTTACGGCGGCGCAGCGCATCAGCCGGGCGTACCGTGGAGTCGTATCGCGTCCAGCCGGTGACGGACCAGCGTGCGCGGGGCCGCGTGGGCGGCGATCTGGTTGCCGGACCGGGCCGAAGGAGGACGGCATGTGCTGCGATGACCTGGTCTGCGCGAGGTGTGCCGCTCCGGTCGCCGAGGGGCGCTGCCCGGCGTGCCGCGCCGCCCGCGAGTCCCTGCACCACTCCTCGTTCACCGTCTCGCCACAGCTGCTGATCGCCCTGCTCACGGTGCTGCTCGCGCTGATGCTCCTGGCCGGCTACCGCGTCTGAGCCCGCTCGGCGGTAGCGGTCGGCCTGCCCTGGGACGCCGCCGTCCGTAGCGGTGGTCCGGTCGCCCGATGTGGCACACGGGGCCGGGCGGGCACGCTCGGCGGCTGGTGACCGTTTCAGGTGTAGAGCCCGCCCGCCGACACCGCCGTCAGGCCGATACCGCCGTCAGGCCGACACCGCCGTCAGGAGCATCATGCGCGTTCCGTCCGGTGCCCCACGGCTGCTCGCGGCGGTCGTCGCCGTGCTCGCTCTGCTGGTGGGCTGCGGCTCCGCGGGCACGGGCGGGCCGGTGGGTGCGGGCGGCCCGGGGGAACCGGAGCCGTCCGCGACCGGGCCCGCCGGCGGAGCCTCGGCTGCGGCTCCCCCGGCCGCGTCCGCGGGCGGGCTCGGGGAACCGTCACCGGTGGTCACCGGTTTAGCGGCGCCGTGGGGCCTGGCGTTCCTGCCCGACGGGCGGGCCTTGGTCGGGGAGCGCGACAGCGGTCGCGTCCTGCTGGTGCCCGCGGGCGGCGGCACCCCGGTGGACATCCTCACACTGCCCGTGACGCACCGTAGCGAAAGCGGTCTGCTGGGCCTCGCGATCTCCCCCCACCACGAGACGGACAGCCTCGTCTACGCCTACTACACCTCGGCATCGGACAACCGCATCGTGCGCTTCCGCCTCGACGGCGCCCGCGCCGGCGCCGTCGAGGACGTGCTCACCGGTCTGCGCGCCGCGCCGAACCACAACGGCGGGCGAATCGCCTTCGGGCCGGACGGCCTCCTCTACGCGGCCGTCGGCGACGCCGGGAACCCGGGCGCCGCGCAGGACCCGTCCAGTCTGAACGGGAAGATCCTGCGGATGACGCCGGAGGGCGCGGTGCCCGCCGGCAATCCGACGCCGTCCTCGCTGGTCTACAGCCTCGGGCACCGCAACGTGCAGGGCCTCGCCTGGGATGCCGGCGGCCGGCTGTGGGCGTCGGAGTTCGGCCAGAACACCTTCGACGAGATCAACCTGATCACCCCGGGCGCGAACTACGGCTGGCCGGTGGTCGAGGGAACCGGTGACACCGACGGCGGCCGCTACACGAACCCGCAGGTCACCTGGACCACCGCGGAGGCGTCCCCGAGCGGGATCGCGATCCGGGACGACATCCTCTACGTCGCCGCGCTGCGCGGGGAGCGACTGTGGTTGGTGGAGCTCGCCGACGGCCGGGTCACCGGCGAGCCGAAGGCGCTGCTCGCCGGCGAGCTCGGGCGGCTCCGCACGATCGTGACGGCGCCCGACGGCGGGCTGTGGCTGACGACGTCCAACACCGACGGCCGTGGCAGGCCCGCCACCGGCGACGACCGGATCGTGTCGCTGAGATGAGCGAGCGCGTCGCCGGCGTGGCATCCGATCACGACCCGGGCACCGGATGGTCGATGATCGTTCCAGCCGGCGGCGTCCTGGTCGTCGCGGGCATCCCGGGCGCGGGCAAGAGCACACTGATCCAACGGCTGTACCACGGTGCGCCCGTCCCCGGCCGCGGTGCCGGGCCGGCGGGCGGCCGGGCGGACGACCCGCTCGTGCTGGACTCCGCGCAGGTGCGGGCCGCGCTGGCCCGGCGGCTCGGGCACCTCCCGTACGCGCTCTACCGGCCGGTCGTGCACATCGTCCACTACTGGCGGATCGCGGCCTGGACGGCCGGTCCGCGCCGCAACCTGGTGATCCACGAGTGCGGCACCCGGACGTGGGCCCGGCGCACGGTGGCCGCCCTGGCACGGCTGCGCCGCCGTCCCGCCTACCTGGTCTTCCTGGAGACCTCGCCGGCCGCGGCGCTGGCCGGGCAGCACGCACGCGGACGGGTCGTCCCCCACCGGTCGTTCCGGCGGCACGAACGGTCGTGGGCCCGGATGCGCGCCGCCCTGCAGGACGGGTCGCTGGCCCGGGAGGGCTGGACGTTCGCGCGCGGGATCAGCCGCGAGGAGGCCGCCCGCCTGACCGAGATCCGGTTCGAGTGAGCCCTGCTCACCCCACCTGACCGGGGCCGTCGTCCCGGGCAGGGGCGTCGTCCGCGCGATCCGGGATGCGACCCACGGCGAGCTGGTCGCGCAGGGCGACGACCTCGCCGATGACGATCACGGCCGGCGAGGAGACGTCCGCCGCCAGCGCCAGCCGGGTGATCTCGCCCAGCGGGCCGGTCACCAGCCGTTCGTGCTCCGTGCCGCCGGCGTGGATCACCGCGGTCGGGGTCCGCGGTGACCGCCCGCGCTTGATCAGCTCAGCGCTGATCCGGGGCAGCGCCGCGACCCCCATGAGCACGACCACGGTGCCGGGACCGGTCGCGAGCGCGTCCCAGTCCGCCGTCGAACCGGGGTGGGACGGGTCGAGGTGGCCGCTGACGATCGCCACGTCCTGGGTGATGCCGCGGTGGGTGACCGGGATCCCGGCCATCGCCGGCACGGCTACCGCGCTGGTCACCCCGGGCACCACCTCGCACGGCACGCCGGCGGCGGTGCAGGCCAGCGCCTCCTCACCGCCCCGGCCGAAGACGAACGGGTCGCCGCCCTTGAGACGGACGACCCCGAGGCCACGCAGCGCCCGTTCCACGATGAGGGCGTTGATCTCGTCCTGGGTGAGGTTGTGGCCGTGCGGTGCCTTGCCGGCGTCGACGATCTCGACGTCCGGCCGCAGCTCGTCCAGCAGCTCACGGGGAGCGAGGCGGTCGACGACGACCACGTCGGCGCGCCGCAGCAACCGCAGGCCGCGCAGCGTGATCAGATCACCCCGGCCCGGCCCGCCTCCGACAAGCGCTACCCATCCCGCCTGCGCGTCCACGCCCACTCCCCACCTCGCGTCGCCCCACCTCGTGTCGCCCCGCGCCGCGTTGCCCCACCGGGCGTCGCGCCGCGTCACGTTGCGGACCGGGCGCGGTGGCCCGGCCGCGGAGGCCGTGTGGTCAGTGTGCGTCCTGGCCGACCTCGGCGGCGACCGGTCGCCGCACCGGCAGCGGGCGTGACAACTCCGGCCCACCTCGCGCGATGATTCGGTCGTACAGCTCGTCATCGCCGTCGACGACGACGATCTGATCGGGACGGTGTTCCTGAGCCGCGAGCGAATCAAGCGCCCGGATCAGCAGGTCCCATCGCTCGACAAGATGACAGCAGACGATGACCGCCGTCCTGGGCGGCCCGCGCTCACGCGGTTTCCACACCCAGGCGCCACCGGATCGAACGGTAGGCACGCCATCCGGCCCGGAGCCTGCGCCGCGCGGCGAGAGCCGCGTCGCGATGCCCCTCCGTCACGAGCCGCAGAATGTCGGCCGCGCCGACTGACCGGCCGACGATCAGGCGGCTGACCTGGAAACGCGAACGGCTCCGGCGATGGATTCTGTATCCGACCTCGCACGCCGAACCGAATCCGGCGCTTTCGACGATTTGTCGGACACCGGGTGAATGGTAACCGAACGGATAGCAGAAACTGTCCGGACGGTGACCGGTCTCCTCCGCGATCGTGCGCATGCTCGCCGTGACGTCGTAACGCGCGATCGCGGGCGGCACGACGTCCAGCTCCACGTGCCGGTGGCCGTGGGCGCCGATCTCGATCCCCCGGTCGGCCAGCGCGGCCAGCGTGGGCCAGTCGAGCAGGGCCAGCTCACGCTCGGCGTACGCCTCCAGCCAGCGCGCCCGCTGGCCGACGTAGGCCGTCGGTACGTACAGGGTCGCCGCCGCGCCGAACTCGGCGAGAACGGGCAGCGCCCTGGTGACGAAATCCTCGAAGCCGTCGTCGAAGGTCACCGCGACCTGGCGCTCCCGCGGGTTCGCCAGCGCGTCGGACAGGCTGGTGACGGTGTAGCCGTGCTCCACGAGGCTGCCGAGCTGCTCGGCGAAGACCCCCGCGGGCACCTCCCACCTGCGGAAGTCGGCGCTCACCGAGTCACCGATGCTGTGGTACATCAGCACGGGGAGCGCGGCCCGGCACGGCGCCGACGGCGAGCCGTCGCCCGGGGAGCTTGTGGGCCACGTTCCGTCCGGCGAAGCCGCCGTGGCCGTCGACATCCCGGTCATCGGTTGTCACGCCCCGAAGCGACTACCGTGAGTTCGGACATTCCACCCGCCGTATCGTCGAAGAAGCTCAGTCGGCAGTACGTGGAACGACAGTACTTCGACCGGGTGTGCCACGAGCGGCAGAACCGCGAATCCACGTGATGCCCCCATCCCGCGCCTACCGACCGGTCCGAGGGAACCACGTCGGGCGATGACGCCAAACGGAGCGTCACTCTACACGCGCAGGACCGGTGAGCCAATCCCTCGATGTCCGCCTCGACAGGGTGGAGGGTAATGGTCCGGTACGTAAACGTGGCCGACCAAAGATCCACGTCCCATGCGATGACCGATCTGTTCACGCCAGTGAACGGGATTGGCTGGAGAAGTCCGCGGCTTTCCGACTGATAACGACCGGTGAGATTACCGAATCATGGCCGGAAGCCACGGAAAAGACCTGTCAGCCCTGCTTTTCGGTGGCCCTGCGCCACCTGATCTCACCGTCGATGAAGTCGTCGATATCCCCGTCGAGAACGGCGTTCGTGTTCGACGTCTCGACCTCGGTCCGCAGATCCTTGACCATCTGGTACGGGTGGAGCACGTAGTTCCGGATCTGTGAACCGAAGGAGACGTCCTGCGGGCCGCCGGTGAGGCGCTGCTTCTCCGCGGCCTCCTCGGCGCGGCGCCGCTCGAGCAGCTTGGCCTGCAGGACCATCATCGCGGCGGCCTTGTTCTGCAGCTGGCTGCGCTCGTTCTGGCAGGTCACGACGATGTTGGTGGGCAGGTGCGTGATCCGCACGGCGGAGTCGGTGGTGTTGACGCCCTGGCCACCCGGTCCGGAGGACCGGAAGATGTCGATCCGGAGCTCCTTCTCGTCGATGTCCACGTGGTCGGAGACCTCGACGGCGGGAGTCACCTCGACGCCGGCGAACGACGTCTGGCGCCGGTTCTGGTTGTCGAAGGGCGAGATGCGCACCAGCCGGTGCACACCGTGCTCGCTGCGCAGCGTTCCGTAGGCGTAAGGGCACTTGACCTGGAAGGTGGCCGACTTCAGACCGGCCTCCTCCGCCTCGGAGGTGTCGAAGACCTCGGTGGCGTACCCGTGCCGCTCGGCCCAGCGCAGGTACATCCGCAGCAGCATGGCGGTCCAGTCGGCCGCGTCCACCCCGCCCGCACCAGCCGAGAGCTGGACGATCGCGTCACGCTCGTCGTACTCGCCGGAGAGCAGGGTGCGGACCTCGAGCGTGGAGATGTCACGCGCCAGCGCGGGGAGGTCGGCGGCCGCCTCGGTGAGCAGGTCGTCGTCGCCGAGGTCGAGGGCGGCGATGAGGTCGTCGAGCCTGCGGCGCAGGCCCTCCACCCGGCCGATGTCACCCTTCACAGCGGACAGCCGCCTCGTCACCGCCTGGGCGCGATCCTGGTCGCTCCACAGGTCCGGGTCGGCCGCCTCCTGCTCCAGCGCCTGAGCGCGGCGACGCAGACCCTCGACATCGAGCACGGTCGCGATACCTGCCAGCGTCGCGTCGAGATTCTTGATCTCCTCGGAGAGGTCGACGGCCATGTGACCCAGCCTACCGGCGTGCGCGCGGGAGCCGACGAACGGTTGATCCGGGCCCTCCACCAGCCAGCCCGCCCGCCCGCGGGCTGCCGCGATCAGCCCGGCGCCCCGGCCCGGAGCGACTCTTCCCGCGCGCGGGACCGGCGGCACCACCGGGCCGGATCCGCACCACGGTGCCGGCTCCGCGCCGCCGCGGGGCGCACCGCCTCCGCGCCGTCACACGGCGGTGCCACCGCCCGTCGGCGGTCCCGTCGTGCCCGGGACGGACGGTCCGTTGGGACCGCCTTTCGAACCATCGAACACCCCGAGAAGCAGGTCACGAGGAAGAAACATGCAACGGCACGCCGAAATATTCGGTTAACATCGCGGCTCCGAGGTCACATCAAGCGCACTAAATCGAGCGTGATGTTTCCTGGACGGCAACGGGCAAGGTGCGTTCCACATCACGCCCCGCACCCGAGCCACTCCCGAGACAGCGCGAAGCGATATCGTCGATTGCATCGCGGCGCGGTGAGAAGCCCGGGTACAGCTGGTGGAGCCTCGGTCCGACTCGGCAGATGGTCCAAACGGATCAGATCCGAACGGATCAGGGCAGCCTTCCGGGCCCACCCGGGCGACGCACGGCGCGGCGGTTCCCAGGCCGGTGGACAACGAGGTCCGCGGGCTCACGGAACCGCCGGGCGACATGGTGCCGGGGGGAGCCCGCGCCGGTTGATGCCTGCACCGCCGCGGGCACCGTTCCGGTGGGTTACGGCATCGCGCACGGGCGATGAAGCCCTGGCGGCGACGAAGCCGCCGAATCGGCCAATGCGTCGAGGATGACGCCGACCCTTCCTTCTCGCGACATCGTGGGTTCTCGCGGCATTGTGGGACGCCAGGTGTTTCGGACAGCGCGCCGCGTTTTCGGACGGCGGCGCCGTCCGCGACGGCGGCGTCCGACGACAGTGGCAGCGGCCGGCGACAACAGACCTACGGCATCGGCAGCCGGCATCGGCCGGCGGCCACCGGCGGCGCCCCGTCATGGCGCGGCGCCTCCGTCACCGGCGACGGGACATGCAGACGACACAACGGCAACAGACGTGAGGTCAGCGGATATGCGCACTCGCAACAGCCGGCCGCCGATGCCCGGAAAACACCCGAGCGGGCACGGGCGAGCGGATTGCGAACGGAGGGTCCCCTCGTGTCGATTGGCGTCGATCGACGTGCGGTCCTGCTCACGACCGGCGTACTGGCCGTGGTCCCGATGAGCCCCGAGAGCCCGACACCGGCCGCCGGTCACGAGACCGCCTCGAGCCTGCATGACGCGTGCCTCGGGGCACTGCGCGCGGCCGTCGCGAACTACGAGACCGTCGATCTCGCCACCACCGCCTCCACCCTCGAGCCGCTCGAGGAGACCAGTCGGACCATCCCGCAGCAGTACCGGCTGCGGGGGCGCGCCGCCATCGACTGGATGTGGCTGCACGCGGCGGTCACCACCGCTGCCGCCGCCGCCTCGTACGACCGGGGCCGGCACGGCGAAGCCGCGGCCCGCGCCGACCGCGCCGCTTCCCTGGCCCGCGCGGCCGGAGACGGCCCGCTCGCCGCCCGCGCGCTGGCACTGCGCGCCCGGGTGGTGCGCCCGCACAGCCCGGCCGTCGCCCTGCAGATCGCCGGCTCGGCCGCGCGGATCGCCGGCCGCAGCCCCACCCGGGCCCTGATCTCGGGCAAGGTCGCCGCCAGCGCCTGTGCCGCCGCCGGTGACGCCGCGGGCGTGCGCGACGCCGTGGCCCGGGCCTGGGCCACCATGGCGGATCTCGGCGAGGACGTGCACGGGCGTCCCGGGTTCAGCCTCGACACCTATTCACCCGCCGACCTGGCCCTCGCCTGCGCAGAAGCGCTCACCACCGTCGGCGCGGCCGACGAGGCGGCTCCCTACCTCGACCGGGCCGCGTCGCTCATCGCCCGCAGCGGCCAGACCGGCATGATCGTCTCGGTGCGGATGGCTCAGTCGCGGGCCGCGATCGCCCGCGACTTCCCGGACCGGGACGAGGCGGTCGAGCACGCCTCCGACGCGGTCGCCCTGGCCGCCCGCCGGCCGGCCGAGTGGGTCGCCCGCCTGGTGCGCGACGTCTCCGACCTGGCCGAGATCCGGACAGGTCACGGCTTCGACGACCTCGTGGCGGCCACCGCCGGGTGGATCGCGCTCCCGGCAGCGGCTCCGAGCCCCGGCGACGATGCCTGCCGCGACGCGGCCCTGACCCACGCCGGCGGGTCGACGGCCGTCCCGTCGCCGCGCGCCGAGATGATGTCGGGCCGCAAGGACCTCTGAGCCGCGGCCCGGACCGCGGACTCGGCGCTCGGCGGGCTCAGGGCCGGCGGGCTCAGGGCCCGGCGAGCGGTCTGACCAGCGATCGGGCCTGCGCGCCCGCGCGCACCGTCACCGGGCCGACACCGAGGAAACCGACCACCGGCAGCTCCACCGTCCGGCTGCCCTCCACCCGGACGGTCGTCGCGTCGACGAGGGAAGCGTCCAGGGCGGTCCGGCCGGACGGGTCCGCCTGCGCCTCGTACTCGTCGACGGCGTCGACGATGTCCGACAACGGCAGTGCCTCGAAATCCTCGGTGGCGGTGTAGATCGCGTTCTCGTCGATACGCTGTACGGCCGCGAGGGCGGCACCGTCGGCGGCCGACGCGACGGACCGACGGGCGAGATACAGCGCGGACACGTCGGTGACCACCACGGCGAGCATCGCGGCCAACATGAGATATCCCAATGTCAGGATGAGAATCGTCCCGCCGTCACGGTCGACCGGTTCGCGCGCGTCAGCCATCCCATGCTCCCCAGGTGCCATCCGCCGGTCGACGGATTCCCGGGCCGGCCGCGGTACCGACGCCGGCCACCGCCGGGACGTCCGCCGCGCAGGAAACGAGCCGGACATCCACCGCCGTAAAGAGACGTGTCTGGACTTTAACGCCACGGCGTCACGCACACGGCCCGCACCGGTGTGCCGGGTGTGCGCAGGCCCGAGGACGGCAGCCGGATTCCGGCGTTCAGCCCACCGGTCCTATCCACACCGGGATGCCGTTGAGCACGGCGGTACCGGAGAGCGGGTCGATCCGCGAACTGTCGGTGAGAATGTTCGTGTTCACTCCGGGGTGTCCGGCGGCGACCGACATCCGGGTGCCGGCGAGGCCGTGGCCCCAGCCGTGCGGCAGGCACACGACACCGGCCATCATCTCGTCGCTGACCTGCACCCGGACGTCGAGGGAGCCTGCGGTGGACGTGATCCGGGCTGACCCGCCGTCGCGGACGCCGTGGCGGGCGGCGTCGTCGGGGTGCACCAGCAGGGTGCAGCGATCTCGTCCCCGGGCCATCGCCGGGACGTTGTGCAGCCAGCTGTTGTTCGTCCGCAGGTGACGCCGACCGATCAGGGTCAGTCCCGGGCTCGCCGGGCTCGCCGGGCTCGCCGGGCTCTCCGGTGCCTCTGGGGAACCCGGGGTCATGGAGGGCTCGCGGCCCTCAGCCGCCTCGTGGGCGTCGAGGGCGGCGCGCAGGCGGGCGGCGTCGGCCACGATCGGGTCGGGGCACAGCTCCACCGTCGCGCTGGCCGTCCGCAGCATTGCCGGGATCCGCGGCTCGAGCGGTCCCAGATCGATCCCGTGCGGGTTCGCCCGCAGCGTGGCCAGGCTCAGCCCGCCGGGCCGCGCACCGAACGCGTCACCGAAGTGCCCGGTGCGAAGCGCGATGTCGAGCAGGCGTTCCGGTGCGCCGTCGCCGTCCACGAGAGCGCCCAGTTCGGCGACGTCCCGCCCGGCGACAGGTGAGCCGGGCTCCGTGACCGCCCGCCGCAGTGCCTCCTCGACCAGGTACTCGTGGAAGGCCGCGACGGCGGTGTCGGTCCAGACCGCGGCATCGGCTGGCTGGGAGCCCTCGACCGGCAGCTCCGCGTCGGCTGTCGCGTCGGCATCGGCCGGCTCGTCGGCGAGAGCCAGGGCGATGAGGGTGAGGCGGGCCAGGATGTCGTGCTCGGCCATCCCGCCCGGGTACGGCGGCAGCGCCGGCGGCGAATAGGTCGCCACGGTGCGCACCGCCAGCGCGCCGAGCGCGAAGTCGTAGTGCCCGACCCGGGCCGGATCAGCCGGCGGCAGCACCACGTCGGCGTGCCGGGACGTCTCGTTGAGGTACGGATCGACGCTCACCATGAAGTCCAGCCGGGCCAGTGCCGCGGCGAGCCTGGCCGAGTCCGGTGTGGAGAGCGCCGGGTTGCCCGCGATGGTGAACAGCGCCCGTAGGCGGCCGTCACCGGGGGTGTCCATCTCCTCGGCCAGCGCCGCGGCCGGCAGCTCGCCCATCACCTCCGGCAGACCGCGGACGCGGGTGTGCCAGCGCCCGGTGCGCCACCCGCGCCCGCCGCCCCGCCCGCCGGGCACCCGGTCGGCGCGGCCGTGCGCACCCCGGCCGAACATGGCGCCGCCCGGGACGTCGAGATTGCCGGTGATCGCGTTGAGGGCGATCGTCAGCCAGCTGGTCAGGGTGCCGAACTCGACCGTGGTCGTGCCCATCCGCCCGTAGACGGCGGCTCGCGGCGCGGCGGCGAGCTCGCGGGCAGTCCGCCGGGTCGTCTCGGCCGGGATTCCGCAGCTCGCGGCGACCCGCTCCGGGGTGAACGGCGCGGCAAGCTCGGCGACGCTGTCCGCTCCGGACAGGTGCGCGGCGAGCGGGCCGAGGCGGACGAGCCCTTCGGTGGCGAGGACGTTGACGATCGCGAACAGCCACAGCGCGTCCGTCCCGGGCCGGATCGGCAGGTGCTCGTCGGCGAGGGCGGCCGTGCGGGTGCGGCGTGGGTCGACGACGACGACCCGCCCGCCACGCGCGCGGATTCCAGCCAGCCGGCCGGGGAAGTCCGGCGCCGTGCACAGACTGCCGTTGGACACCGCCGGATTGGCACCGAGCATCAGCAGGTGGTCGGTGCGGTCCAGATCGGGCACCGGGATGAGCGAGGGGTGGCCGAAGACGAGGCCGCATGCGACGTGCATGGGCATCTGGTCGACCGTGGAGGCGCTGAACAACGCGCGGGTCCGCAGCGCCTGGGTGAACGCCGGCCGGTGCTGGGCGCCGGCCATCGAGTGCGCGTTCGGATTGCCGAGATAGGCCGCGACCACGGCCGGGCCATGGGCGGAGACCACCCGCCGCAGCCCGGCGTGGACGGCGGCGAACGCCTCGTCCCAGTCGACCTCACGGTGCTCACCGGTGGCCCGGTCGCGCAGCAACGGACGGCGAAGCCGGTCGGGGTCGCCGAGTAACTGCGGCAGGGAGGCTCCCTTGGCGCAGAGGTAGCCACGGCTGAACACATGTTCCGCGTCGCCACGGGCGGCCGTCACCCGGCCGTCCGTGATCCGTAGCTCCAGTCCACAGGTCGCCTCGCACAGCGGGCAGACCCGCAGGGCAGTCACCGAGCCGGCGGCCGTCCCCGTACCCGTGCTTGTTCTCTTCATCATGTCCGGCAGGATCGCATATTCCCGGCGCACATTCCGGGTGGTGCGCCCTGGTGTACGGACGCTTCCGGTCAGGCGGATCCGACGAGGAGCGAGTACGTGCCGGAACTCACCAACCAATGGCCGTCGACGCGGACGGCTTCCACGTCCCGGCTGATCCGGTACCCCCATTTCCTGCCGAGTTCGGGGTCGGTGTGAGTGAGGATGATGGTCGCCTGGACCCGGCTGCCGCCTGTCCGTCTGATGTTCTCGATCTTTACCTTGAGATTTCCGACGACACCCGGATAACGCTGAATGAACCTCCGTGCGATGTCGCGGTACCGCTCGCCGTTCTGGACGTAGGCCAACCCGTCGTCGACGTTGCCGTCCCCGTCGAATGCCTCGGTGAACGCCTTCGTGATCTCGTCCACGGTGGCCTGGTCCGGCGACGCGGGGGCGGCTGGCGCGCCGGTTGCTGCGCCGGCCGGTGGAACGCCCGGTTGCGCGGTCGTGCCGGTGGCCGGTCCGGGGAGCGCGCTTCCGGCCGCCGGTGTGATGACGTTCAGCCCACGGTCGGAAGGGAGGTGCCTTTCGACGGCCAGGCCGCCGATGATCACCGAGCTCGTGGCCAGCGCCGCCGCTACGAGCACGAGTGCTTTGCGCCGTCCTCGCTGATGACGCGGCGGAACCGGTGCGCACACCCTGACGGTCAGGTCGGCCGGTGCCACGACGGACCGTGTGGCCCGGTCGAGCAGTTCGCGCAGCGTCTGTTCGAAGGCCAGATCAGATGCGGAGGTATACCCGGACCCGGACCCGGAATCGGGGCCGGAATCGGGGCCGGGGTAAGCGTTGTCGGCCGGCATCAACGCCTCCTCTCGATTCGGACGCGGACATCCCCCAGATGCTGGCTCCCACGCAGCCGGGCCAGCGCCCGCGACGCGTGGGTCTTCACCGAGCCGACGCTGCATCCGAGGATCTCGGCCACCGCGGCTTCCGGCAGGTCGTCGAAGTAACGCAGGACGACCACCGCGCGTTGCCGTTTCGGTAGTTCGCGCAGGGCCCTCAGCACCTGGTCCCGCATCGCCAGATCCGGCATGCCGTCCGCACCGGCCCGTTCGGCCGCCGCGTCCAACGGCTCCTCCCGGAACTGTCGCGACCGCCACCGGCTCGAGGCCGCGTTCACCAGCACACGGCGGACATAGGCCTCCGGAGCGATGATGCGTTCCCTGCCCCAGCGCTGGTAGGTGCGCTCCAGGGCACCCTGGAGCAGGTCCTCGGCCGCGTGGCGGTTACCGGTCAGCAGAAAGGCCGTCCTCATCAGACGGTCGGCCGAGGCAGTGACGAAATCCTCGAACGACTCGTGGGACGCCTCGTCCATCCAATGCCCCCATTGATTGGCCCGCGCCGCCCAGCACCGCTGCGTGCACGTCGATGGGGCGGCGGCCCGCCATGACACGAGCCGCCGCCCCGCTGGGCGCGCCGAGGCCGAGAGTCGGGGGGGGGGGGGGGGGGGCGCCGGGCGCCCCCGCCCCGCGGCCCGGCGGGCCCCCCCCCCCCCCCCCCCCCCCCCCCCCCCCCCCCGGCCGGGCTGGCAGTCACTGGCTCCGGCGGCGCGGCGCCCCCGGCCGCGCGGCTTCCGGGGAGCCGCCGGTCGACGGGCTACGCGGGAGCGCTGCCGAGCAGGGACGCGAGCCCCAGCACGCTGTGGTAGGTCTCCTCCGAGACCTTCCACGAGCCGTGAGTGAAGACCGCCTCACCGGTGCTGCCGATGGAACCGGACCGGCCCTGGTAGGTGTAGGCGACCGTGAACCTGACCGAGGCGTGGTCCTGCGCCCAGAAGTAGATCTGGTTGACGGTGACCCGCGCGGTCAGCCCCGGGTAGGTGGTGCGGAACTTCTCCAGCACGCCGACCAGGCGCTGGCCGTTCTCCACGGCGGCCAGCGGCACCCGCGGCGGAGCCTCGGAGCTGTTGAGGCCGACCGCGAACGCGACGCGGATCAGCGGCTCCGACAGCCTCTGCCAGGCCGTCGGCGTCGGCGCCGGGCCGACGGTGAGCGACTCGGCGATGCGGAGCAGGTCGGCCTCGGGCAGCAGGCCCGGCGGGGTGGTCCCGTTCTCACCGACCCGGCCGCTTACGGTCAGCACGACGGACGGGTCGCCTTCCACCCAGGTCATCTCGGAGATACCGCCGCCGCTGGCCAGCAGGGTGACAGCCTCGGTGTCCCGCAGCGCGACCCGTCCACGCTGGCTGCTGGGGTAGTACTGCGCGTAGGCGTTGGCCACGTCATCGAGCGTCGCCTCGGGCGTATCCCGCTGGACTGTCAGTCGAATGCTGGTGCCGCCGCCCTCGAACGTGCCGATGATGACTTCGCTCTCGATCCGGGTGCTCGGCACCGCGCTGGTGAAGCTGACGCCGCTGGGCAGCCAGCCAACCCGCACCCCGTCCACACTCGGAGCCGGCTTCCCACCGCCACCGCTTCCCGGGCCGCCTCCCGGGCCGGCGGCGGTCGCCGGGCCGGCGACCGCCACGGTCACGAGCCCGGTCAGGGCCAGTGCCGTCAGCCTGCCGAGGGTGCGGGACAGCCGACGTGCAGTGGGACGCCGCCGGGATCCATGGGATCCCTCCTGGCTGGTCCCTCGCGCCGCGTCATCCGGAGGGACCGTTCGCTTCGAAAGGATGGTGGAAGGGCCGTCGGAACAATCCGTCATTGACGCTCCTGCTCTGGTAGGCGCTGGCCACGGCGGCGCCGCGCGCCGAGATAGCCCAGCTGCCGTTCGGGTGTTTTCCACCTCTTAAGAGCGACGGTTGACGTAATTAGGTTGACGCGTTCGACCAAACCTTTCCCCAACACCCAGCGCCACTACGCAACAACTCGACAACCGCAAGGGTGCTCCCGGTTACGCAAGGTTCACCCCCCACGCGTGGGTCAGGCGTCGTCACCGAGATCGTCCCGTCAGCGGGTGGTCCTTAGGCGAAATCCGGGCGCGCAGACGGAAGGCGGAGGGACACGCCATTGACACTGCCGTACCCGTGAGCTGCGCCTTAGCGTGATCCGGGGTGTTCTGGGCGGGGCGCCGCAGCTCGGCGGGGACCGGGCAGCACTGTTTCCCGGCACCGCACTCGGGATCATGTCGGAGAATTGTCCGTGGGGCCGTACACCCGGCGCGGGCGAGCCAGCGCCGGTTACCACAGTTCCAAGCCCCAAGCCCGGAGTATCGGCTCACCGGACCGGCAGAACCAACGGATCACATGACTCAAGCGAGGGCATCCGCCGGCGTCTGCGACCGGTAAGGTTTCCGGCCGGCGCCGACCGAACGCAGCGACCGCCGGGCAGAGATCGCCGTGGGCAAACCCCCATGAGGCGCGGGCGACGACACGCCGATACGGAGCGAGCAGCGCCATGACCGTGTCAGCACCGAGCACACCCTGTCCAGCCGGTCCGTAGCGGAGGATGCGCTGACGCCTTGGTCTCCGCCATGAGCTCGGGCCGGCCCCAGTTGACGCCTGCGGCGAGCGCGGTGCCACGAAGCGCAGAAGCCCGAAAGCAGGAGACCCTGGTCAGACGCCTGGTCAGTCGGCCGGTAGGCGTCGATGACCGCGGTGGACTGGCCGTGCAAGCCACGTTCTCCGCCATACTGACCTGCGTCATCCACGGTGGCTTCGTGGCCCACCCGCACGCACCACGCACCACGCACCACATGATTTCCTGCACGGCGTGGACGGGGCGCTCGTGGTCGCGGTCGAACCGTCGATCTCCAGGGAGAGCATGTGATCAAGATCGTGTCCCTCATGAGCCGCAGGCCAGACCTCACGATGAACGAGTTCGTCGCCTACTACGAGGAAAAACACGTTCCCCTGGTGAGCAGCCTGCTGCCCTTCCATTCTGACTACCGGCGCAACTTCGCGGTGGAGGGCGCCGAGCACCGGACCGGTCACATGGCCCCAGGTCGCGCCACGGAGCGTCTGTTCGACGTCATGACCGAGCTGACCTATGAGAACGAGGAAATGTACCGGAAGGTGGTCGACGCCCTCGCCGGCATGGAGGTCGGGCGGATCATCGCCGAGGACGAGGCCCGGTTCGTCGACCGCTCATCCATTCGCACCTACATCGTCGACGAGCGCCGATGACGACGCCGGGAGCACCCACCGCATACCCGCCGGTCGAGGTTCTCAAATGTGGGCTGGTAGAGCTATGTCGACGGCCCGGGCCGTCGACGACCTCGGTCCCAGACCGCCTGCAGGCCGTCCGGGTCGAGGTCGACCTTCGTCAGGTATCCGATGGCACCGCACTCGGTCGCCACGTCGGCGTAGTGGTCGGCGTCGTACGACGACATCAGGACCACTGAACTCACCGCGCCGGACACCCGCAGCAGCCGGGTCGCCGCGAGGCCGTCCATGCCCGGCAGGTTGACATCCATCGGCACCAGGTCGGGTGCGAGCGCGGCGACCGCGGCGATCGACTCCTCGGCGGTCTCGGAGGTCCCCGGTTTCGTCCGGGCCGACGCCCCATCCGGAGCCGGTGACACGGTCGAGGCCCACGTGACCTCGATCTTCACGAAGCTGGACCTGACGCCGGGCGACCGCGAACACCGACGCGTGCTCGCCGTCCCACGCTTCCTGCGCGCCTAGGTCCCACGCCAGCCAGGTGCCCGCATCCGTCCGCCGGTACAGCGGCACCCCGCTGTGGTGGCGGTTCAGGCCGGAACGCCGGAGGAGCGCTTGACCAGGGCGTCGAAGGTCCGGTCGGGCAGGATCCTGCTGAGGAGGATGAGCGGGCGGGCACCGAAGCCGACGCGGTAGCGGGTGCGGGGTCGGCGGGCGGTGGCCGCCCTGGTGACGGCTTTGGCGATGACGCTGGTCGGTGAGGTCATCCGCGCGTCAGGGCGTGAGCTGGACTCCAGCGACGCGGCCATGGCGTTCGCCTGCTCGGCGTACGGCCCCTGGCCGGAGGTGGTACGTAGCTTCTCGGCAGCGATCGCGCCCCACTCGGTCCGGATCGAGCCCGGCTCGATGAGCAGGACAGCGATGCCGAACCGCTTGAGCTCCAGGCGCAACGCGTCGCTGAGTCCTTCGACGGCGTACTTACTGGCGTGGTACCACGCACCCATGGGTGTGGCGAACCGTCCGCCCATGGAGCTGATGTTGATGATGGTGCCACTGTGCTGGGCCCGCATGGCTGGCAGCACCAGCTGAGTCAGATGGGCCAGACCGAACAGGTTGACCTCGATCTGCGCGCGGGCCTCGCGCATCGGGACGTCTTCCAGCGCGCCGTATGAGCCGTACCCGGCATTGTTGACAAGAACGTCGATGCGGCCTTCGGCGGCGAGGATCTCGGCGACCGCGTTCTTGGCCGAAGTCTCATCGGTGACGTCGAGCGAGAGCGTACGTACACCCGAGGCCGCCAGCGCCGTCATCCGGTCGGCTCGGCGAGCAGCGCCGTAAACGATGAAGCCGGCCTCATGGAGTTGCCGGGCGGTGGCCTCGCCTATGCCGGAGGAGGCACCGGTTACCAGAGCTACCTTCTTGATCATGTCAGTTCCTTTCGTGGTGCCGCGCTCCGGCCAGGCCGGGGGCGCTGCCTGAGCAGGTACTGGCCGACGCCCGACGATCCGGGAAGCATCTATCAGACCATCGGTCTCTACCGTAAGAGACCGGCGGTCTCCAGTCAAGAGACCGGCGGTCTTCTAGAATGGGTGGCGTGACAGCCTTCCAACGCGCCAGGAGCGAGGAGCAGCGCACCGTGCGGCGGCAGAGCATCCTCCAGACCGCCGCCGCGATGCTCGACGAGATGCCCGTCGCGGCGCTGAGCCTGAACGAGCTGAGCCGCCGCGTCGGCCTGGCGAAGTCCAACGTGCTGCGCTACTTCGAGTCGCGCGAGGCCGTGCTCCTCGACCTCCTCGACCACGCCGCCGCCGAGTTCCTGACGGAGATCGACGAGGCACTACAGTCGAACGTCGACCCGGCCGCCCCGCCGCACAGCAGAGCTCAATCCGTGGCCAGCACACTCGCCACCTCGTTCGCGACTCATCCGACGCTCTGCGAACTACTCAGCGCACAGGCCGGAGTGCTGGAGCGCAACGTCTCCATCGAGGTCGCGACCCGGTACAAGCAGGGCGCACGCGACAGCCTGGTCGGACTCGCCACGCTCCTCCGACACCTGCTCCCCGAGCTCAGGGAAGAACGCTCCACCCGCGCAGCCAGCATGATCATCGTTCTCGTGGGAGCCCTGTGGACCCGCAGTCATCCCACCCCCGCCGTCCTCGCCGCCTACGCCGCCGATCCGAGCCTGGCGTTCATGTATGTCCCCTTCGCCGAGGCACTTGAGCAAGCAGTCGCGACCTTCCTGGTCGGCATGCTGATCGAGGGCACCCACACTCCATAACAGCCGATTCCGAATGACAGCCGATTCCGAAGGCAGTGCCGCGTTCGGAGGGCCGGTAACCCAGCGGGCGTCTCACCCGAGACTGGCGCAGAGGGGCGCGCGCCAGGCCGACCTCCCCCGAGGCAGAGACCGGAATTCTGGTCTCTGCAGACGCTGCCGCTGACGGCTCGCCGGCCGGCCCGTGCTCGCCGACGTCGGCACTGAGATCTCGCCCGCCCTCGCCTGGAGCGCCCTTCCCGCCGGGACGACGGACCTGGTCCTCGTAATCGAAGACCTCGACACCCCAGACGCCGCACCCGGCATTCACACGGTCGCTACCCGGCCACGGGCCGCACCGCTACCGCTTCCACCTCTACGCCCTCGACAACCGCGTCGATTTCGCCGAGGTCACCGACCTCGAACATCTGCCGTCAGCCCTCGCACGACACGTCCTGGCATCCGGAACGCTCACCGGCACGCGGACGTCCTGACCGCCCGCGACGGAGCGCTCGCCACCAACGTGAATACGGGCAGCGGGTCAGGCATCTGACCGATCTTCTCGGTAGGCGTCGATAGCGGAACGCGGGGTGCAGGGCAGTATTCGGGGACCGCGGGTCGGATCGAAAACTGGCGGATTGGCGTGTTCGCGGCCTATGTCTCCGGGAGGGGGCGAGTGCTGGTAGGCCAGCCACCCTGCCCCCCTTTGGCCCTGCCTGCTGTCCGATGACCGGCGGATGGGGACCGCGAAGGGTGGCCGGCGTACCGGTGCGGTCACGTGCATCGACCGCATCCACGGAGTGCGGCCTCAAGACTAGCGCCACACACGCGCCCGCGGGACTGGATCCCGCCGAACGGACATCTGGTCGACGTGATCCGATCGCGGTCGAACGCAGCGCGATCCACCGGCGCCTTCTTCCGCCGCCCCGCCCCCACCCGCACCGCACCGCGCGGCTGCGGCTGCGGCTGGTGTTGCGTACCGCCCGCCGGAAAGACGCCGGCATCGGGCAGTCGGTGCAGCAGTCACCT
The DNA here is from genome assembly GCF_023242985.1 of Frankia sp. Mgl5. Classification (NCBI taxonomy): domain Bacteria; kingdom Bacillati; phylum Actinomycetota; class Actinomycetes; order Frankiales; family Frankiaceae; genus Frankia; species Frankia sp. Mgl5. The sequence goes on from NZ_JALKFY010000826.1 coordinate 46,558, forward strand.
CCGGCAGCACTGGAGCAGCTCCGCGGCATGCTCGCCGCCTGCGACACCAGCACTCGCGGAGTCCGCGACCGCGCCCTGCTGCTCTTGAGCAGCGGCGTCCCGCTGTGGGCGGCCATCGGGATCTGCCCGCTGGCGGCCGCGGACGCCGCCCACTCATGGCCTCTCGTCACGTAGCGTGCTGGCGACGGGGACGCGACAGCCTCGCCAGGGCCGCCTTCAAGCGGCACTCGCAGGACGGGGCGTCGGTCCTTCGGTGCTACGGGTGCGGGATCCTCGCGCCCTCCCAGCAGGTCCGAACGGGGGACCGATGAGAAACGGCGGCGGCACCGGTCTGATGACAGTCCGCCAGGTGCCTGCGACCGCAGCAAGGGAGAGCAACCCGTGAGACCGCTCCGATACTCGATCAACATCACCCTCGACGGTTGCTGCGACCACCGGGTGGGGATCGCGGACGACGAGTCGCATCGCTACTGGGCCGCCAGTCTGGAACGAGCCGATGCCCTTCTCTTCGGCCGGGTGACCTACGAGATGATGGAGGCTGCGTGGCGGCTGCCGGCGACGGGAACGTGGCCCGACTGGATGGCTGACTGGATGGTCCCCTTCGCCCGGACGATCGACGGGGCGAAGAAGTACGTCGTGTCGGGCACCCTGGACCGGGTCGACTGGAACGCGGAGCTCGTGCGGGGTGACCTGAGGAACGCTGTTCAGCAGCTCAAGCAGGAGCCTGGAAGAGGCCTGTTCGTGGGAGGCGTGACCCTCCCGCTGGCCCTGGCGGATCTGGGATTGATCGATGAGTACGAGTTTGTCGTGCAGCCCATCCTGGCGGGCCACGGGCCGACATTGTTCGCCGGCCTGAGCGAGCGCCTCGAGCTGAAGCTCGTGGAGCGCCAGGAGTTCCGGTCGGGGGCGCTCGCGCTGCGATACCAGCCCAGTCAGGTCCCGGCCTGAAGGTCGGCTGCCCCTGGGCACGCGGGCCTGGCAACTGCGCCACAACGCCGAGGTCGACACAGGCGTGCCCTCGCTGGACCCGATCAGCCCGGAGAGCGCACCACCGCGAACCGGTCCGCCCGCGCATCCCCGCGGGCTGTCAGACGCCGCGCTCGACGCCTGAACGGCCGGCGCGGTATAGGCATCGACGACCACGGTGAACCGACCGTTCAGGCGCACCGGGGGGCTTGCGCCAAGACCCGGGTTGCGCCGCAGAACAGCCGGCCGGGGCCAGAAGTCGCAGACAGCGGAAACAGGGGTCGCGAAATGCGCGTGTTGTTGTCGACGTATGGGTCACGCGGGGACGTGGAGCCGCTGGTGGGACTCGCGGTACGGCTGCGGGCGGTCGGCGCGGAGGTACGAATGTGCGCACCGCCCGACAAGGAGTTCGCGCAGCGGCTGGCCGACGTCGGCGTGCCGCTGGTGCCGGTCGGCCCGCCGATGGGCTCGATGGTGCGGCCGTCATCGGCGGGAGCGGCGTCCCGGCGGGTGTCTGAGCTGGCCGGGCTGTTCGACTCGGTCGCCGCGGCCGCCGGGGGATGTGACGCGCTTCTGGCGACCGGGTTGGCGCACTTCGCGTCGCGGTCGGTGGCCGAGAAGCTGGGCATCCCTTACGTGTACGCGACCTTCTGCCCGTTCCTGCTGCCGTCGCCGCATCACGCGCCGCCGCTGGTGCTGCCGGGTGAGTCGTTCCCACCGGGGGTGACTGACAACCGGGTGCTGTGGGAGCTGAACGCGCAGAGCTTCAACGCGCTGCACGGCGAGGCGCTCAACGCCCACCGGGCCTCGGTCGGTCTGCCGCCGGTGGACGACGTCCGCACTTTCATCTTCACCGACCATCCGTGGCTGGCTACGGATCCCGCCCTCGGCCCGTGGCAGGAGACGGCGGACCTCGACGTCGTACGCACCGGGGCGTGGATCCTGCCGGACGAGCGCCCGCTCCCGGCCGAGCTGGTGGCGTTCCTGGACGCCGGCCCACCACCGGTGTACGCCGGCTTCGGCAGCATGCGCACCGTCTCGGCGGACATCGCCCGGGTGGCCATCGAAGCGATCCGCGCGCAGGGCCGCCGGGCAGTCGTCGGGCGCGGCTGGGCGGGCCTGGCCCTGATCGACGATGGGGACGACTGCCTCGTCGTCGGCGAGGTCAACCAGCAGGCGCTGTTCAGCCGGGTGGACGCTGTCGTGCACCACGGCGGCGCGGGTACGACGACGACGGCCGCTCGGGCCGGCGTTCCTCAGGTGGTGGTACCCCAGGCGGGTGACCAGCTGTACTGGGCTGGCCGGGTAGCGGCCCTGGGTATCGGCGCGGCACACGACGGTCCGACTCCGACCACCGAGTCCCTGTCCGCCGCGCTCAGCACCGCTCTGGCCCCCGAGACCCGCGCACACGCGACAACCCTGGGCGGCACGGTTCGGAGCGACGGGGCGACCGTGGCCGCAGCGCTGCTACTCGAAGCAGTCAGCCGAGAATCGAAGACCAGACACCTCCGCTCAGAGAAGGAGATCGGCCGAGGTCATGCGGCGCCGGTTCGGCGCCGCCGACCACCTGAGGACCACCGGTCAGACGCCTGACCGGTCGGCCCGGTAAGCATTGATGGCCACGGTGAACTGGCCGTTCATTCCACGTTCTCCGCCGTGCTGAGCAGCGAAGACGCCGATCAGCCGCGAGCGGAAGCGCGCCAGTTCACCGTGGTGCCTTCGATCTTCCGGCGGCGTTGTCCGGCGGCCATCTCCACCTGGAGAACATCGGGCCGCTGCACGCGGGCTCGCGGCCTTCCTGACAGATATCACGCCCTGGCGAGAAAGGATCATCCAGCGGGTTCGGTCACGTCCGCGGCGGTGAGACGTCCGGCGATCTCGTCGGGCTGCCAGACGCCGTGGGCGCCGGGCAGCCCGGCCAGGTAGGCGGCGATCCGCGCTGGCGGCCAGCCGTTGGCCTCGCGCAACCCGGCCGCCAGCGTGTCCAGGTAGGCCCCGGAAGGAGCGGTGAGAGCGGCGTCAGCCAGTGCCCACGGGGCGGTGAACGTCAGCAACGGCACCGGACCCCAGTGGCCGACGAGCAGCACCGTCTCGTACCGGCCGGGCCCGAGAACGGCCCGGCCGGCGCCGAGCAGGGCGGTCAGATCGAGGTCGCCGCCGGGTTCCCGGTGCATCTCCTGCGCCGCGATGTCGACGAACTGCTGGCGGCTGAGCAGGTACGCGCGGGCCGCTGCCAGACCGGGCACCGCCGGGTCGTAGAACGCCATCCCACCACCCCAAACCTTCGACTCCAGGGCGAAGTACACCGATCCCGGCAGCAGGAGCGGCGCGGTGGCACGCGGCAGACGACGGTCGCGGCAACCCGGGTAGACGTGGGTCGTGCCCGGTATCGTCCCGCCCGCCAGGTAGTAGGCCAGCCGCGACAACCGCAGGTTCGACCCGTAGCTGACATACCAGACCAGTGGCGTGCCCGCCCGATCCACCGCCACCTCGGCCTCCTCGACCACCGCTCGCCGCCCGGCTGGCGTCCACGCCCGTCCCATCCTGGACCGTCGACAGTTCTCACCCCCGAAGCAGCCGGCGGTCTCGCCGCGCGCCCGCCGGGCGTCGTGAACCGCCGAGACCGCCGCCGCGCTGGCGTGGGTCCCGAGGGCCGGCAGGCGGAGTTGACCTACTCCGTCATGACGCCGCGCCGCACCGCATGAGCGTCGTCGACCAGTGCCCATGCGGCTCCCACCGGGAGTACGCGGAGTGCTGCAAGCCTTTCCACCTCGGGAGCCCGGCGCCGACCGCCGAGGCGCTCATGCGATCCCGCTACAGCGCCTTCGCCCGCGGCCTCGCGCCGTACCTGCTGCACACCTGGCATCCCGCAACGCGCCCCAACCGCCTCGACCTGGACGCCGGTACGACCTGGCGCGCCCTGCAGATCGTCGACACCGTGAACGGCGGCCCAGACGACGACACCGGCGTCGTGGAATTCCGCGCGATCGCACGCGCGGCGGACGGCGAGCGCCGCGTGCAGCACGAACGCAGCACGTTCACGCGGATCGACGGCCGCTGGCTCTACGTGGATGCCGGGACGGGACCACTGGTCCGCAACCGGTGATCCTGTAGCCGTCCCCGGCCCAGCTCGCCAGAGTCTCCACCCCGGTAAGGATGCCAGCCGCCTCCAGCAGAACGCGCCGCCGGCGGGATGAGCACGGCCGTCTGGCCAGCACCGCACCACCATGACAAACCGGCCCCGGTCCTCCATCGCTCCCGTGGAGCTGACAGTCGCCATGTGGATCTGACGGGTAGCGCTGCTCGCGGGCGGCTCACGGTGGTGACCGGCGGATGGATCGTCTGATAGCGGGTTCCGATCCGCCGAGCCTGAAGCCCGGCTCACGGGCAGGCTGCGGTGGGCAAGGGTCCAGCCCATTCCCCTCGCCCGGGTGATCGGCTGACGTCCGTCGCGCGAGGGTGCTGCCGGCGGCTTCGGGATAGCGGGCGAGTCGCGACGCGAGGAGACATCAAGGGCGATGCCTGCCCCCGACCCGGTCCAGACGGTCTTCGACATGCTCAGGCCCGAGAACCGCGCCAACCCGTACCCCTACTACCGTGCTGCCCGCGAACTGGGTCCACTCGTCCCGACCCCACTCGGCGCTCACCTGGTCACCGGGCACGACGACTGCATGACGGTCCTGAGCGACCCCCGGTGGGGCCACGGATACTCCGAGGGGATCAGCCCCATCCGGCCAGGTGTCGCGGCCGAGGACATCCCGGGTTCCTTCATCCGGATGGACCCACCGGACCACACACGCCTGCGCGGGCTGGTCAGCAAGGCGTTCACTCCGCGGGAGGTGGCCCGGCTCCGCCCGCTTGTCGAACGGACCGCCGAACGCGCGGTGGCCAGGGCCCTCGCCGCCGCCGAGTTCGACCTCGTCGCCGATCTCGCCGTGGTCGTGCCCATCACAGTGATCTGTGAGCTGCTCGGCGCTCCGATCGAGGACCACCCGCGCTTCGACGCCTGGGTCCGGGCGCTGGCCAGGGGCCTCGACCCGGATCCGCTGCTCTCCGCGGACGAGCTACACGGCCGGGAGACCGCCGCGGCGGCGTTCTCCGACTACTTCCGCGGGCTGGTCACCAAACGCCGCGCCCGGCCCGGACCGGATCTGATCAGCCGACTGGCCGCGATCGACGATGCCGGGGACCGACTCACCGAGACGGAACTGCTGGACATCTGCGTGCTGCTGCTCTTCGGCGGCTACGAGACGACGGTGCACATGACCGGCAACATGGTGCTGGCGCTCAGCCGTCATCCCGACCAGCTCAACCTGCTGCGCGAACGGCCTGACCTGGTCCCCGCGGCCGTGGATGAGCTGCTCCGTTTCGATCCGCCGGTACAGTTCACCAACCGGGTCGCGCTCCAGGAGCGGCGCCTGGCCGGCCAGGTCTTCGTCCGCGGTGAGGCCGTCGTCATCCTCGTCGCCGGCGCCAACAGGGACCCACGGGTGTTCCCCGACCCGGACCGGCTGGACCTGACCCGCTTCGCCGGTCCCGGACCGGCTCCTCGCCACCTGGCGTTCGGGCTCGGCACCCACTTCTGCCTCGGAGCACAGCTCGCCAGGCTGGAGCTTGAGATCGTCCTGGCAACGCTGCTACGCCACGCGCCGGGCTTTACCGTGCTGGATCCGGAGCCGAGCTACCGCGAAACCCTGACCATCCGCGGCCTGCGGAGCCTGCGGGTCCGGTTGAACGGCGCACGGACCTGGGGTTAGCCCTAGCCCGATATGAGGCCATGGAACGAGACCATCCGGATTCCGACGGCCATCGGCCCCGATGTACCCGCAGTATGATCGAACACCTGTCCGTATCTCCCCGACGGCTACTGTGCGGCATCCATCTGCACGCGGGCCAGGCCGACGGCGGCGGGCCGATCACCCCTCGCCACCCGGGGCCTGGGACGCCGACCTTTGAGGCCCGCTCCCCGGCGGCAGTCGCCATGAACGCGCCCGATGGGCCATGATCACGGTCCACAAAAAGTCCGCAGGACGCCGTAGAACCGCACGATCAGCGTCACCCCGTGAACTCTAGAAACCGCTGGTACTACTGGGTTTCCCGCCTGTCTGCACGGAACGCATCCACTACTACAGTGAACTGGCCGTTCAATCCACGTTCTCCGCTGTGCCGAGCTGCGAAGGCGCTGATCCACCTGAAGCGGAAACGCGCCAGTTCACCGTGGTGTTATCGATCTTTCGTCCACGTCGTCAGCCGGGCCGAACGGTGGACGGTCGACGCGGAGCGCGGCCGCTCCGCGTTCGGAGACGGCGCCGGGCTCGACGGAACGGTCCGCTGCCGCGCAGGAGCCGACCGGACAGGATGGTCGGAGCGACGACCCCCATCGGATCAGCCGGTAGAGGATCCCGCCGTGGGCCGCCATATCGCTCTTCCAGGTCACTACCCGGAGCTTACGTTCGAAGCATCCGTCGCCAGACTTGATCCATATGGCGGACGCCGGCTACTCGCTGTCGCGGCGAGCGGCGGGCCAGCGCTGCACGCGCAGGTCGTCGTCGCCGGCTGGGTGTTCTCCCGCGGTCTTGAACGGACACTTCTTGTCCGGCACCCACGGTTCGGATGGCTGAGCCCGGGCGGGCGCCTGGAAGAAGGCGAGACTCCCCGGGAGGGCGCCCTCCGAGAGGTGACCGAGGAGACCGGAATCAATGCGGATCTGCTGGTCCGCGAACCCGCCGCGGTTCTCGGGGATGACCAGCATGCCTGCGGCCGTATCTATGGCTTGGCCTACGCCTTGACGGCGAACCCCGCCGAGCCGCTGCGGCCTGAACCGGGGCAGCCTGCCACCTGGTTCCACCTCAAGGACCTACCACCCTCGTATTACCCGCTCGATCACCCGACGCTGCTGGCCTTCGCCAGAGACCTGAGGTGCTGAGCAGCCACCGAGTCGCCACCATCTTGAAGATCAAGATTGACGGCCCGCAAAGCCTGCCATGCCATGGGGCACGCCTTCGGGGTTCCGCCACCTCCACACCCCTCCTTGATCGCGGGCGACGCCGAAGCGTGGACCACGGGGCATCACCGTGCACGTCCGCCAGGCCAACATCCTCCCTCCCGGAGACTAGAATTCTGGTCTATGCAGACGCTGCCGCTGTCCGACGTCAAGGCCCGACTGTCCGAGATCGCCGACGAGGTCGACCGGATGCACGAGCGCGTACACATCACCCGTAACGGCCGCGACTTCGTCGTTCTCATGGCCGCCGAGGACCTGGAGCGACTCGAGGAGACCATCGCGATCCTGAGCGACCCGCTGACGATGCACCAGCTCGCCGAGTCGGACGCCGAGCTTGCCCGCGGCGAGGTCGTGACAGCGGAGGAGATCGCCGAGGACATGAGACGCCGGTTCGGCGCAGCATGACCGACGCTGTCGACCGTTATGTCCTCCAGACGTCGCCAGCGGCCTGCCACGCACTCAACAAGAGCCTCCCCCGCACCGTCGCCGCAGCGGTCTACGAACTGGTCACCGGACCACTCCTGGACGCCCCCTACCGGGTCGGGAAACGACTCATACCGCCACTCGACGACCGGTTCAGCGCGCGACGCGGGACCTACCGGGTCATCTACCGCATTGACGACAAGGCCATGACCGTCACGGTCGTCGCCATCGACCACCATCGCGACGTCTACCACCGCTGACAGAACGCTGCGACGGCGCCCCTTTCTCCCTCGGAGGCGAGCTGCCACAACATGGGCGACCTCGGCGGCAAGGGACGGAGACGGCCCAACCGGGCGCGAAGGGCCGGGTTCCGGTCCGCTGAGCACGAAAATCGGTAAACCTATCTGGCCACAGCACTAGCCGGAATCCCTCCGGCTTCTATCGATGATTGACATCGCGAGAAGAACGCGATCGCGAACATCTCGCCCGTCGTCGTGTAGGAGACCTTCCAAGCGGCGATAGCCAAGATCAGCCGTCCACTCGAGCGAGACCTCTAGAATTTTCAGCTGCTCACCCTCTGGCACACTCGCCAGCACATCGACAATTCTCCGCCGCAACTGGAGGCTCGGCGCGCGCATATAGTCGATCATCATCTTTTTTGCATGACCACGGACGCTCGATGTCACCCTTAAGGTGATCAATACGCCGACAAGGAGGACGGAACCCATGATGATCACAGCAGTTGTGTAGCCGGCATATATTCCCACTAGATACAGAGCCAGACCGGCGACCAAAACGACGACTAAAACAGGTCCACCGTGGGACGCCACAGCACGATACCATGCCCGCATCCGTCGCACCGTTCACCCCCTTCAGAAAAGCGCAGCGCCAGCCGTTACAACGATCACAACCACCGATAGCGCCATCAGATTCGACGCAAGTATCCCCCGATATTTGTGATAGTTTCCAGAGGAATCAGTCCCGTACCATCGAAGGTAGTTGGGAATTCCGAGGGTAACAAATATTGGAATGAACACGAGAAGCGCGATTTGCAATGGCCCAATACCGTCTCCCCCGCTACCACCCTCAATGGCAAAAACAGTGAAAGCAATCAAGGCATTGATGATCCAGTCAACCCAGAGGACGCCGTCGTCCCACTCGAAAACTGGTGCCGCCGGCGATCCGTGCTTGATGGAGAGCCTTAATGCCCAGGCAACGAGCGACGCGGCGAGCAGAACGGCGAGCGAGATTCCAAGCCTTTTCCCTAGCCCAGGGCTTGACTCTCCGCTGCCAGCCCTTACGCTTTCTGCTGCGATGTAGATAACGTGAGTACTCACCAATCGGCACCCCCCGACGCCAGGTCACACTAGATATCAGCTAGTCCCACTACGACTTATAAGAACGATCATACGCGCGTCCCTCCTCGGTACCGCGCATACCCTGTTGACGCGGGACGCGGCAGCCCGTCGATCAGCGGCTCATAGCCGGACACCAGGACATCCCGAACGGAGGCGTTCATGAGGCTGCGGAGGCGGTCACACTTCTCAGCCGAGATCTCCGGCCTGTTTCGCCTGACCGCGGCAAGCATCTCATCGAGGATCTCATTGGTCCACTTCGCCTGGACCAGGCCCGACTGCGCGATCCGGATCAGCAGATCGCGCAGGGTGTTCGGGTAGAGCACGTTGGCGTCGTAGACCACCGTGAAGGCCATCGGTCAGGACAACCCCAGTTCCTGGGTCAGCGCGGTCAGGTCGTCGGCCGCACCCCTGCGCTCCAGGTCGTCGCGGCTCCGGTACTCGTGGAGGTCGCGGAACCTGACCCGGCGATGGGTACCGACCAGACGGAACGGGATCTCACCGGCCTCCAACAGCTTGATCAGATGGGGCCGGGACACGTTCAGGAAGTCAGCTGCCTGCTGCGTGGTCAGCTCGGCGGAGTCAGGCGTGACGTTGACGCTCTCCCCCTGTGCCAGAAGCAGGAGAATCCTGGCGAGCAGGACGGTCGCCTCCCGCGGGACCACCAGGGCGTCATCGCCCGCCAGTTCCCCCCTGATCGTGTCCTGATCAGCACCTGGGTGCGTCGTGAGGTACTCACTGATACGTCGCGCCGCCCGCCGAGCAAGCTCCGCACCAGAGTCCCGCCGCGCCGCGGCGTCGTCCACCAGGCCGGGCATCCGCACCACCCCACCAACATCCATGACCCTCGTCCGCTGATCCCAGCGACTCCAACCGCATCATCCGCAACAAACGCAATATCTGCAAGTCCCGTGTGCGTAGGCCGACACCCACCGTGCCTACGGCCTGGGCGGCTAACGCCCCCTGGAGCGGGACTCTCTCGTCCACGGCCACGCCGCACCCCCGAGCCCCCCACGCTCCCGCGTTCGGCGAGGCGCTCCCACCCCTGCCACCGCGAGGTCGCGCCAACGCCAATTCACCGCCGTCCGAGCGCTGTGCCACGCCACTTCAGATCATCAGAGCGGCACAACCACTGGTCAGACGCCTGACCGGTCGGCACGGTAGGCGTCGATGACCACGGTGAACTGGCCGTTCATTTGACGTTATCCGCTGTGCTGAGCTGCAAAGAGTCTGATCCGGCGCGAGCGGAAGTGCGCCAGTTTACCGTGGTGCAGTCGATCTTCCCATCGCCACGTAATCGATCTTCTACCCGCAGGCTGTCCCGCGACAGGACGAAGACGAGAAAAGCGACACCGCCCGGCCCTCGACCCGAGCTCGCGATCGTACGCCCGACACCCCGTCGCGACCGACGATCACTACCCGTGATCGTCGCGACAGCCGCCGGGGACCACCCTCGGGGCAGCGCGCATGTCGACGGGGCGAGCGATCCTGGACGCTCCGCTCCACCTCCGAGCGGAGCCAGTCCCCAGGTGGAGGGGCGAGGGCTGGGGCTAGTGATCTACCTCGCCGTCCTGGGATCAGCGAGCCCCTACTTAACTTCTGAGTTAAGCTGTTGCAGTGTCGCGCTGGGAAGTGCTCTTGGTCGACGATGTCGCCGCATGGTTCGTTGACCTGACCAAGAACGATCCCCGCTCGGCCGACCTCGTTGAAGACGCGATCGATCGGCTTGCGGCTACGGGCCCGACGCTCGGCCGGCCGTTGGTGGATCGGATCAAGGGTTCGCGTCACCACAACATGAAGGAGCTGCGGCCGGCTTCGACGGGCCGCAGCGAGATCCGGATCCTGTTCGCGTTCGACCCGGTCCGCCGGGCGGTGCTGGTGGTAGCCGGGGACAAGTCCGGCGACTGGCAGCGTTGGTACGAGACAGCCATACCCCAGGCCGACGAACGCTATGACCTCCATCTGGCCGAACTCGACGGGAGGGAATACCGGTGACAGCACTGAGATGGGAAGACGTCAAGCGCCAAGCCGAGCAGGCACGGACCGCTGCGGGCCACCCGCTCCGCAGCGACGCCGACCGCGAGGCAGGGCAGCGCCGCCTCGACGACGAGATCCACGCCTACCGGCTGGCCGAGGTGCGGCGCAGCCGTACCCTGACCCAACGTGAAGTCGCCGCGACGATGGGCGTCTCCGGCCCCCGCGTCTCGGACGTGGAACGGGGCAAGCTCGACGTGGTCTCCGTGTCAGTTCTGCGCGCCTACGTCGAGGCCCTCGGCGGGAGACTGAAGGTCACTGCCGAGTTCGACGACTCGAGCTACACCGTCGCCTGACCGCCACCCGCCCGACGGGGCCCTGCCGCCAGCCGGCCACGGCAGGGCCCGTTTGTCTGGCAGTACCAATCATGATCATAATCCGCAAGAAGTCCGCTGGACGACGTAAAACCGCGTGATCCCACTTAACACCATGACACCAGGAATCACTGGTACTACTGGGTTTCTCGTCTGTCGGCACGATAAGCATCGATGACCACGGTGAACTGGCCGTTCATTGCACGTTCTCCGCTGTGCTGACCTGCGAAGACACTGATCCGGCATGAGCGAAAGCGCGCCAGTTTACCGTGACGTAAAAGATCTTCTTTCGGCGCGGCCTCGCCCGTCGAGATCAGCGCCCGATCGGCCATGCACGGCGCCTACGGGCATCACGCCGCAGCGCACCCGCGAGCCTCGCCAGACCCTCGACCCGACTGTCCGCGACATCAGCGGCAGAGATTCGTCCGCTGGTGTCCGCCGGTGCCCATGGCCGCCCGTCGGCCCGACTGTCAACTCGACCGTCAGCGCAGCCCTCCGCGGAGCGTCGACATGGAGTTGATGTATAGGCCGAGCTATAGTTGATCCGTGTCGACGGAGCCACCCCAACGATGGAGGATCAAGGTCACCTCCGAGGTGCGGGAGTGGTTGCATGTGCTCCGCCGGTCGGACCCGGCTACCTACCGATCGGTCAACATCGCGATCGACATGCTTGCAGAGATCGGTCCCGGACTCGGGCGGCCCCTCGTCGATACCCTGCAAGGATCGACAATCAAGAACCTCAAAGAGCTGCGGCCGAGATCGGGCCGTGACGTCGCAATCCGTGTGATCTTCGTCTTCGACCCGTGGTCGCAGGCGGTGCTGCTGGTTGCCGGCAACAAGGCCGGCGACTGGTCGCGGTGGTACAGGACGGCGATCCCCACGGCAGAGGTTGCCTACGGCGAATGGCTGGCCTTCGAGAGGAAACGGCGGGAGAGCTCATGACCGAGTTCCACGACTGGGACGACATCCGCGCCGACCTGCACGACGGCGACGACGAGGCGCTGGCGGCCGAGCGTGGGCGCACCGAGGCCTGGATCAGCGCGTTCCATCTGGCCGAGGAACGCAAGCGGCTGGGGTTGACCCAGCGTGAGGTGGCCGAGCTGATGGGTGTCTCTCCGGGCCGGGTGAGTCAGATCGAGAACGGTGACCTCGACGCGAACGAGGTCGCGACGTTGAGCCGGTACGCCCGGGCGCTCGGTGCCCGCTTGCGGATCATCTTCGACTACGGTAACGATCTCCGCCAGATCGCCTGACTGTCCGCGGCTCGGCTGCACATCGCGATGGCCACGCTCGGCCGGCGAGGGTGGCCGCGGGAGCTGGCACAACGATCCATGATCACGATCCACGAAAAGTCCGTCGGACGCCGTAAAACCGCACGATCAGACGTGACCCTGTGAACGCCAGAAAGCACTGTTACTACTGGGTTTCTCGCCTATCCGCGCGGAACGCATCCACCACCACGGTGAACTGGCCGTTCATTTGACGTTTTCCGCTGTGCTGAGCTGCGAAGAGACACGTCGGGCGTGAACGAAACCCCACCAGTTTACCGTGATGTAGCCGACCTTCCATGCTAGATCTACGCCGGACAATGGTCGACTCCTCGGACATTTACGCATTAGGGGGCCCAAGAGGCTCCGAGGCCGGTCAACCGCGCCCACCGCGACGGCAGACACCGTGTGATCACCGACGCGAGTGGGTACTGCTTGCCGCCCTGACCGCCGGCGGGAACCCCACGACGTCACCCAGCTCATCCCGCCTGTAGAAGCGACTCCGCCGATCCGCGGCCGGCGAGGACGGCCACGCACCTGCTCGCCGGCAGGGCCTACGACCACGCGAGATGCTGGCGGATACTCGCAGCCCGGGGCATCACCCCGATCACGCCTGGCGCGGCAAACCCCACGGCTCCGGTCTGAGTCGTCAACGCTGGCCGGTGGAGCGCACGTTCATTGGCTGCGCCAGTTCAGCCGGCTACGCACCCGCTGGGAGCACCGCGTCGACATCCACCAGGCATTCCTCGGCCTCGCCTGCTCGATCACCTGCCTGCGGAAACTCAAAGGACCATTCTGAAATCAACTTAGAGTGATGGCCCGACCGTTGCGAGAGCAGCTTGGCCCGTGGTACCTAAGTCGAAGAGCTAGAAAGTCTTACCCAGTCGAAGGGGCTGGCGCTATTCCAGAGAGCCTCCGCTTCACCTCTGAAGCATTCAAACCATTCATACTCGCGAGCGCCTACAACAAAGATTGGCCTAGACTCTCGAGTTCCGTCAGAGCTGTAGAGTTGAACACAAATCGACGCCTCACGAGAGGAAATATCGAGGTAGTTTATCGAATATTTAAGGGCTGTCGCCGTCGTTCGAACCTCAAGATTTCCTTCCCGCCGAGCCAAAGCCATCAATTGTCGAAGGGTGTACCAAATTCGATGACGAATCTCATTAATATAGTCCCGGTCAACTCCCATTCCACTGTTATGCGAAGCGATGGCCGCATCTTCAGCGTCCGGGTCAGTAAGCAGCACCCTAATCTTGCCACCGTTTTCGAGGATGCGCGCCATCGAAACACTGGAGACGAGGATCGTTCGGCTGAGCGTCACACCAATCAGAAGCGAGTTTGCACTTGAATTCCTGCGCTCCGTCAGTCCAGACGGGAAGTCCGAGAGAAACTCGACCACTCCCTGCCGATGACGCCGCACATCTTGAGAAGCTAGGATTCTGGTCCTGAGAAAAGATATTGACAGAGTAGCCAGTACCGCGAGAATCAGGCTGTCTACCTTGTTTTCCGGGATGATGTCTAGCGCAGATAGGAGGCCCACCGATACGGCGACCGTGGCCGTCAATAGAATATCTATATTCTCCAGCACGAAGGCCCTGGCCGCGTATACCCTCATATCTCCCCCACTCTCGCCTGAATTTAGAGTTCGGCTAACATGCAAACTCGAAGGTCGGGATCGCGGTCACGTCGGTCGGCGCTACACCCGCTGTCCGATGACCGAACGTGACGCCCCTGGGAGGTTCATAGGTGCCGCCCGTTAGCAGGATGAGTGCTAACGTTAGCATCCCCGTATAGTAACCTAGAGTGCCTTTGACCTGCGGGTTAGCGTGTTAGCGCGCCACTCTCCAAATCAACAAAACCCCCGAAAACGGGGCCCCTGGCCCCTCCCTCGTGCGACGGCGCGCTGCACGAGCATCCCGCAACCATCGCCAATTGGTCACTCATAGTGATTTCAAAGCTCCCGCTAGCTCAGACGCCGAGTTCGGATCGGCTTCGGTCCAGGGAGTTCCCCGACGGCAGCAGCAACCGAGCTAGTCCTGACGTTTGGCACGGGCCGAGCGGCGGCCACAAGTCGGCCCGGCACCTGGCCTGCTGCCACTTCGTGCGCGGCCCGGCCGCTTGGCCACCGGCTACATCAGCGGCCCAGTCGTCGCCAATCATCTGGCGCTTCCGTGGAGCCTCATCCAGTCGCCGCGACTTATCGCGAAAACGTGATGGTCTGAGCCGTGCAGGAACTCGGTGCGGGCAAGCCTCATTCCCAGTCGCTGAGCCACCCGTATGGACGGAACGTTTGCTGGCACAATGGTCGACACCACCTCACGTAAATCGGGCCGGGTGTCGAACACCCAGGTAATGGCGGCTGTAGCTGTTTCGGTCGCATAGCCACGGCCCCACCACGGTCTCCCGAGGAACCACACGGCTTCAACACCTGGCCAGCCTGGTTCGTCCCAGAGGCCGGCTCGGCCGACAAGGTCACCGGTGGCGTTCTCGATGACGGACCAGGGACCGATGCCAGTGAGTGCCCAGCATCCGATGTTGCTGGCCATGGCGTGCCAGATTCCGTCCGGGGTCGGCGACGAGCCGCCCCCGATATAGCGGGTGAACTCGGGGTCCGACCAGATCTCCAGATACGCGGACACGTCTTCATTGCGGATCGGGCGAAGAGTGAGCCGCGGCGTGGCCAAGGTAGGAATCGTCACTCTGAAACGCTACCCGCAGGCAGGGCCCGGAATTCTTCGATGAACGTGGTGACCTCCGGCAGGCGGCGCTGCGCCGGGACGAACGCTCCTGCGCACTGCCGCAGCCTTGCGGCCACCGTGTGCGTCGGCCCTTCGGGAGACGCAGAGAGGACACCGCGCGCGATACGGGCGGCCTCCTCCGGCTCGGCGTCACGACCGCCGGTTAGATGGACGAAGGCCATCGTCATCTGGGCATGCTGTGCTTCCTCGATCGTGAAGTCTCCGCCTCGTTCGCTGTAACCCTCGACAGCGACGGGCCCCCATTCACGCGCCATCCCGGAGTCCCCCAAGGCCACTGCCATGCCGGCCCGGAACATCGCGACCCCGGCTGGTCCGACCGGCGTCTCGCCGGGGCGGGGCGCGAAGGTCCCAGCGCTCCGCTCCATCCGGTCGAGTTCAACATGCGTCGCCTGATAATCGCCGAGCGCCACGAAGGTCCGTGCGCGGTAGGCCGCGATTCGTGCGTCCATGTACGGATCAGACACCTGGCCTACCGCTTGGAGCAGGCCGAGTGCCTTCCCGTAGTCCTGCCGCCAGTACGCGATCGAGGAGCGCAGCGCGGCAATGGACAGGGTCAGCACAGGGTCGCCGACTTCGTCGGCGTAGCGCGCCGCGAGCCCGGCGAAGCGGCGCGCCGATCGCATGTCGTTCGCGTTGAACGCGAGCCTGCCCAGGAAGTACGAGAACTGGCCGCCCAGGGCAGTCACCCGTGGCCGGACCTGCGGAGTGAGCGGGCCACTCAGAATGTCGCGGATCTGGCGCCACCGCCCGCCGACCTCCGGCAGGAGCGACGTGTGTGGGGCCGACCCGTAGACGCGAGCGATCTCATCGGCGTCCGCTTCGAGTTCGTCGAGGGTCGTGTGGGCGACGGCCGTGTCCATGCGCTCCTGCGTGGTGAGAGCCAGCGCCGACAACGTGCCGAGTTCGATCACCTGACGTCTGTCCGTCTCGGTCACCTCCCCGTCCGACTCTGCGTGGTCTGGCCCTGGTCTGTCCATCCCCGCGGTGGCCGTGAGTTCGGTCAGCCGTACCGCCTTCTGCGCGGCTCGGATCCGCTCGCCCAGGTCGGCCAGCTCGGTGCCCGACCCGAACACGCGGTCATACGCCCGAAGCACTTCGCGGGTGGGCAGCCGTCCGCTGTTGCGGATGGCCGAGACGTTCTTCCGGTCGTGCGCGGTCCGTCGCTCAAGCTCGGTGCCTGACAGCCCGCTCTCCGCCTGGAGCTGCCGGAACCGTGTGGCGAGCTGCGCCTTCAGGGCCTCGACTCCCTCAGCGTGCACGACGTTTCCCCTCGGCGGTCGGTGCGCCCCGGGTGAGACGTCCTTTCCCACCCCCGGGACTGACGATCTCACCCTTACCGGGCCGAGTCACGCGCTGTGTGATGAGTCGTGCGCGGCGCGATACAGATCGGCCGCTCCCTCTGGACCATGAGGAGCACACGTGACGACATCCGCGGAAACGTCCTCCGGGTTCGTTGGCGGGGCCTCCGCCGCAGGCAGCCAGGCTTGCCG
Organism: Frankia sp. Mgl5; assembly: GCF_023242985.1. Lineage (NCBI taxonomy): Bacteria > Bacillati > Actinomycetota > Actinomycetes > Frankiales > Frankiaceae > Frankia > Frankia sp. Mgl5. The sequence continues at coordinate 63,171 of NZ_JALKFY010000826.1, forward strand.
TGACCTGTCGTCGCCGGACCTTCGGAGTCACGATGTCGGGCAGAGTCTGGTGACGGCGGTGGAGAGCGGGCATGTGGCCACAGACGGCTGCTTACCGCCTCTCCCGACCCGATCCCCACACACGCACTGGCCACCGGCGCCAGCTGGCGCCAGACGGCCGAGAACCCGGGTTGTCCGCTCGGCTTCTGAAGCCGACCAGGAAAGGCCGTGGGCCGTCATCGTGCTCGACGGCGACCGCGACGCCATCGAAGCGATCACCGGGTTCAGCTCGCTCGACGCCGCGGATGCCTTCGCCACGCTCGACCCGAAGATCGACCGTTGGGCGGTGGTGCCGTCCCGGCCTGGCGTCCCTGCCCACCCGCCCAGCACCTGACATCGGGCAGGCTCCCGCGCCCCCTCTGCTGCCACTCCACCCGGGCTTCCTCCGTGACCAGCTGCTCGGGTGGGGTGGCCCCTGATCTCCCCCTCCGGTACGAACCCGGCCGGCCGGTACAGACGCCTAACGAAAGGAGCTGCCATGCCCGATCCGCACCCCTCGACGGACCTGGTGCTGTGGCGCGTGCCGAGCACGTCGACACCGAAGGCGGTGGACACGGTGTGTGTCGCCCGTTCAACGCATCTGGTGCTGATCCGCTCGTCGCTCGGCCGTCCGATCGGAGTCACGCATGCCGCGTGGGCGGACTTCGTCGCCGCGGTGAAGGCCGGGGAGTTCGACGACGTCTGATCGTCCCGTCTGCCACCCAGAGTAGTCATCGCCGCGGCGCACAAGTCGCACAGCCGCGTGAGCCGGGAGGGGCCGGCGCAGTGCGATTTTCGGAGATTCGGGCTCTGGCAGCGGGAGGCCGCTTACCGGCGAACCGACTGCTCACCGGCGATGGGAGCCGCTTGCAGGGGGTGCTTACGCAAGCAGGGAGGCCGCTTGTGTAAGCACCCCTCCCCGCCCGGTTGACGATTACACTGCGCCACCACGATGGCTGGCAGCGCGCGGCCGGCTCGCTAGAAACGATCTCCCAGGCTCATCCTGCGGTGCGCCTCGCGGGCACGTTCGTCCGCCAGCGCGGACCCGTAGCGGCGCATCACCGTGTGGGAGCGCCACCCGCCGAGCCGCATGAGGTCGTCCTCGTTCCCGCCCTCGGCCTTCCAGGTGTGGGCGAACAGGTGGCGCAGCTGGTGCGGGTGCAGCTCGAAGCCGAGAGCGGCGGCGCGATCCCGGACCATGACTCCGATCATGTGGTACGACAGGCCGGACGCACGCTGCTCGGTGAGCCACAGATCGTCGAGACGCGCCCCCTTGTGGCGGGACCGGGCCCGCAGGTACCGGTCGAGAGCCTGGGCGGTCTTGGCGCCGAACGGGCAGACCCGCGGCCGGTTGCCCTTGCCGGTGATGTACGCGATCTGGGCGTCCAGATCGATGTCGGCGACCTTGAGTGCCGCGCACTCGCCACGGCGCATCCCGGTGTCCGCCAGGAGCCGGATGATGGCGTGGTCGCGCCGCGAGCGGAAGTCCCGCCCGGCCGTCGACCTGAGCAGGGCGGTGACCATGTCCGCCGCGGGCACCTGCACCGGCTTCTCCGGGACGCCGGGCCGCTCCAGCCCCGCCATCGGGTTCGCCGGCAGCTCCTCCTCCGCGACACACCACGTGAAGAACCGGGAGCACGCGGCGAAGCGGACGTAGACGGTCGCCGGGGCGTAGCCCGAGCCGTTCAGCTTGGCGAGCCAGTCGACGGTCGCGCTCCGCAGCCCGCGCACGTCGAGGTCTTCGAGCTGGCGCTCGGCCAGGAACTGGTCGAGCGCGGTGACGGCGATCCGGTACTGCTTGATCGTCGTCTCGGGTTTGGCGGCGGCCCGCAGGCTTCGCAACCAAGATCGAATGAGCGGCGCCAGGGGTCCGTCGGCGGTAGCCACGGACACCAGTTTACCGTTGTAGGAGCGCGGTGCAACAAGATATTCGATCTTCTTTGCAGCAAACCTGCAGGTCAGAGGCCTGAACGATCTTCTCTGTAGGCGTCGATGACCACGGTGAACTGGCCGTTCACGGTTACGTCGGCGAGGCCGCCCGCGACGGCGCCCACCCCGGGCAGGTCGACGTGCGCGCGGACGCACACGACGAAGCGGGCGCCTGGTTCGAGAGTGGCGGCGCCGTCGCCCGGGTTACCCGCGCCGCAGTCGGCTCCCTGCGGGGCGAACCTGACCTCGGGCGCGCCGTCGATGCCCTGGTCGGTGAAGGCGAGCTGGGCGGCAAGCCGGGCGCGTTCGAGACCCGCGGTCTCGCTCTGTGAGGTCGCGAAGGCGCGCCCGGCCTCCCGGGCGGCCTGCGTCACACCGAAGGCCGAGCGCTGGACGGCGAACACGGCCAGGAAGAGGTAGACGAACGGGATGAGGAGCACGATCGAGAGCCCGACAAACTCGATCATCGCCGAACCCTGATCGCGGTCGGCACGCCCCGCGACGTTCGTCAGGTCCGTGGCTTGCGCCGGACCCACGGCTTGCGCCGGGCCCGCGGCGTGCGTACCGGCGGCGGTCGGTTCGGGCGTCACGGGGTCTCCTTGACCGCGTGGCCGGTCACCGTCACGGTGACGCCGTCACCGAGTGGGACAAGGCTGAGCGGCACCACGACCGTGCAGGTCACCTGGACCAGGGGGATGTCACCGGGGCCGGCCTCGTCCTGCCCCGTGCAGACGGTGTCCGCGCGGCCGGGGAGCGTCTCGGCGATGAGCCGCTGGGCGTAGGTTCCGCCCTCGCTCGCCGGTACCTCCAGGTTGGCGGCGTGGCGCGCGCCCTCGGCGGCGTCCGCGGCCAAAGTGTTGCGCACGTGCAGGACCAGCCCGACCTGGATGACGCCCAGGATGAGCATCAGCAGCAGCGTCCCGACCAGGACGAACTCGACGATCGCGGACCCGCTGTCACCGTCACCGGTCACCCGATCCGCGGGGACGTTCGGGACGGCCGGCCCGCCCCAGCGCCACGGGAACCGTGGCGGCCACCTGCGCACAGCCGCGATCGTTCAGTCGCCGGCGATGCCGGTCACCTGTTCGATGGCCGAGGTGAACAGCGTCTGCAGGGCCGGCGTCGCCAGGGTGGCGATCGCGACCACCAGCGCGGCCGTCATGACGGTCACCATCACCCAGCCGGGCACGTCCCCGCGGTCGGCCCCGCGCAGGGCCAGCCGCTCCCGCCGCGCCGCCCAGCGCGACACCGCTCGTGCCGCGGCCCAGCCGCCGTCCCGGGCCCTCGCTCCGAACTTTCTCATGGTCCCCTCCCTCATTTCGATCTGATGCCGCTCGATCTGATGCCGCAGGTCACTGCGCGATCACCGTGAAGCTGACGAGCGCCGGATAAAAGGCGAAGATCACCGTCGTCGGCAGGATGAGGAAGACCACCGGGATCATCATCGCGATCTCCTTGCGCCCGCCCGCCTCCAGCAGCTGACGCTTGCCCGCCTCGCGGACGTCCACCGCCTGCGCCCGCAGGACGTCCGCCAGGGGTGTGCCGCGCTCGATCGCGACGGCCATGCCGTCGACGAACCTGGCCAGCGGCGGCAGTGACGTGCGGGTGGCGATGCCCTCCAGGGCCTGCACGAGCGAGGCGCCCGCGTGCGCGTCGGCGAGCGCGAGCCGCAGCTCGGTGCCCAGCTCGCCGTGGGTCAGGCGGCTGACCCGCTCCAGCGCGCCGATCGCGGACTCCCCCGCGGTGACGGCGAGCGCCAGCAGCTCGGCGACGGTGGGGAACTCCATGAGCATGCGGTCCTCGCGCTCACGGATCGCCCGGGTGAGCCACCAGTCCCGCGCCAGGATCCCGCCGGCGGCGCCGGCGACCACCAGCGCGATCCCGACAAGGGCGGGCGGCCCGACCCCGAACAGCGTGCGCATCGCCAGGACGAGGGCGCCGAGCAGGGCACCGGCGACCGCGCAGATCACCTGCTGCACCCGGAACTCCTCGACGGGGGTGCGCCCACCCGCCTGGACGAGCCGCCGGTTGAGGGCCACCCGGCCGCCGAGGAAACCGTCGAGGCGGCGGGCTGCGTCCTCGACGAACGGTCGGACCAGCGCCTCCACCGCTCCGAGCCCGAACCGCGCGGCCCCGCTCCCGGCCATGGCGGGACGCCCGCCCGCCTCCCGCGTCGTGCCGGAGGAATCCGACGCGGAGTGCCCGCCGCGCCGGGCGCCGTCCGCCAGCAGGCGCGACGGGACCGGCGTGTCGCGCAGGTACGGGTCGAGCCGGTCGGCCAGCCGCACCTTCCGCGCGGGTGGCGACCGGTAGATCACGATGACGAGACCGACGCCCAGGACGAGCCCGAGCAGCGCGCCCGCGGCCACCGTGCTCACCGAGCCGCCCCCAGCTCCCGGCCCACCCGTCCGCCCGAAGATCCACTCATGGCCGCAGCACCCGTCCCTCCTCGGGCAGGCGCCCGATCCGCTTCATGAGCACGTACGCCAGGACGGAGACCCCGGCGCCACCGAGGAGCACCAGCACCCCGGTGGGGCTGTCGTAGGCCTGGATGTTCTCGCCGCGGCTGGCGAGCAGCAGCAGGACGATCCACGGCGCCGCCATCGCGAGGCGGGCGGCGTTGACCGTCCAGGCCTGGCGGGTCTCCAGCTCCGCGCGGGTACGGGCGTCCTCGCGCAGGAAGGTCGACAGGGTGCGCAGCAGCCGGCCGAGGTCGGTGCCGCCGACCTCGCGGGCCATCCGCAGCGACTCGATGATGCGGTCCGCGACGGGGTCGGCGAGATCGTCGGCGAGCCGGTCGAGGCAGGTCGAGAACGAGCCGGTCGCGCGGTAGTCCTCACCGAACCTGGTGAACGCCGGGCGCAGCGGCGCCGGGCCGCGCACGCCGACCGCGGCCAGTCCCTCAGGCAGCGACATGCCCGCGCGCACGGCGCTGGCGAGGTTGTCGACGACGTCCGGCCACAGCTCGCGCAGGTCGTGCATGCGGGCCCGGCGCCGGCGCAGCACGAGCTGGCGCGGCAGCACCGAGGCGAAGGCACCGAAGGCCACGGCCAGCGAGAACGTGCCGGAGAAGACCAGGATGACCAGGCCGGCCACCAGCCCCAGGGCGGCGCTGATGAGGACGAACTGGTGCGCCGTGACGCCGCGGATCCCGGCCTGGGCCAGTGTCTCGCGCAGGCTGCGGGCCCAGGAGGCCTCGGCGCGCGCGCCACCGGCCCGCGGACGCCCGCTCGCCACGATCAGGAAGAGGCCGAGGCCGAACAGCAGGCCGAGGAAGATGCCCATCAGCGCTCGACCGCGATCTGCGCGTACGCCCGCTCGTGCTCGCTGGGAGCGAGCAGCGTCGGCAGGTCGAAGCCGGCGCGCAGGTACCGCTCGGGATGGGGCGGGAACCCGTCAGCGCGCACGAGCATGTTGCCGCGGGTCCGGAAGATCTGGGCGACCTCCACCGTGTCGCCCTCGGTGCGGCCCGGCAGCGCGGCGATCTCGGTGACCCGCCGCCGGCCGTCCGCCTCCTTCGACAGGTGAACGACCAGGTCCACGCTGGAGGCGACGGTGGGGACCACGAAGGAGTGGGTGACGTTCTCGCCGGCCAGCAGCGGCAGGGTGCACAGCTTGGTCACCGCCTCGCGGGCGGAGTTGGCGTGCAGGCTACACATTCCGGGCAGGCCGGAGTTGAGGGCGATGAGCAGGTCGAGCGCCTCCTCCTGGCGCACCTCGCCGACCAGGATCCGGTCCGGGCGCATCCGCAGCGCCTCCTTGATGAGCCGGCGCAGCCGGATCTCCCCGGTGCCCTCCAGGTTCGCCTGCCGGGTCTGCATGGCCACCCAGTCGGGCGCGCGCAGCCGGAGCTCGAAGACCTCCTCGACGCTGATCACCCGTTCCCGGGCGGGGATGGCGGAGCCGAGGCAGTTGAGCATGGTCGTCTTCCCGGCCTGGGTGCCGCCGGCGACGATGACGTTGAGGCCGGAGATGACCGACGCCTCCAGGAACATCGCGGCGTTCGGGGTGATCGTCCCCAGCGCGACGAGCTCGTCGAGGCTGCCGGCGGACAGAACGAACTTCCGGATGTTCACCGACCAGTGCACCCGGGTGACGTCCGGGATGACGACGTGCAGGCGGGAGCCGTCGGGAAGCATGGCGTCGACGAACGGGGTGGAGAGGTCGACCCGGCGCCCGGACGACTTCAACATGCGTTCCACCAGGTCCTGCACCTGGTCCTGGGTGAGAATCGTGGTGGTCAGCTCGCTGCGCCCGTGCCGCGCGACGAACACCCTGCCCGGCTCGTTGATCCAGATCTCCTCCACGGCCGGATCGTCGAGATGGCGTTGAAGCGGCCCGAAACCGGCGACGGCGTCGTAAACCGAACGAGCGGTCGCATCCCGGTCGACGACGGGTGGGAGATCACTGGTGAGCGCACGTTCCTCGTAGTCGACGAGAACCGCGTCCACAAGTTGACGAATGAGGACGGGTTCCCGCTCCGGGTCGAGGGAACGCCGCCGGATCAGTTCACGGACCTCTCCTTCCACGTGAGAGGTCGCGTCCGGCCAGTTCCCGCGTGCTGCCGCCACGGAGAATCGCCGCTCCTCTTCCATATTCACGCGGCCAGCCCCCCACGCTTCGGACATCAGCTACGAAGCGTAGGAAGCGGGTCACTCGACATCAACCCTTCCAAGCGGGTACGCAAGCAACAACGTTCGCACAACCTCGGACGGCCGTCGGCGCCGGGTCGGACCACTACCAGCCACGCAGCGCGCGAGCTCCTACCACCCACCGAGGGGATAACTACCCTCTGTCACCGATCTTCGGTGTCACTCTCGGCGCCGGCGTCCGCTCCGCGGTGGCCCACCATCCCCTCCCGGCGGGTACCCGCGACCGCCGCGAGCCCGTCCCGATGAATGGATACGGGAATCAGATCGGCGCCGAAACGCCGACCGCGTGCGCCACCATCGATGCACCGAAGCGGTAACCTGCCGGCGGTCAGAAACCCGTACGTCGCACCACCACACAGGAAACCGACAACGCGCGGTCCGCGCCGACCGGTGGAACTCCCCCACACCACCTTCCAGGTCGCCGACCGCCGCCGACGCCTGCCTCGGGGGTCATTCACGTGCCCGGTCAGCCAACGTCCCGCCTCACCGAACGCCCGCCGGGCACAGCTGTTCCATCGTCACCACCCATACCGGCCGCGATGCCGGCCCCCCGACCGACGCCTTCCCGGGACCTGCGATGAACGCCGACCACGACGCGAACCCCGCCGATATGTTCGCAACCGCATGGGACGTCTTCCGGCGAATTGTCGACAACTGCCCGGTCGGGATATTCACCGCAGATGTCTCAGGCCGGCACGTCTTTGTGAACCGGCAGTGGTCCGTGCTGACCGGAGTTTCCCGGGACAAGGCGGTCGGACGAGGCTGGGAACGAGCCGTGCATCCGGAGGACGTCCGGGCCGTCACCAGCCAGTGGCGTCAGCTGGTCACCGAGGGTGACGAGCTGACGGTTCAGATCCGGCTGCTCCGGCCGGACGGATCCGCCCGGCCGGCGATACTGCGCGCCGCTGCCGTCGTCGGTGAGAACGGCCACCGCCGCTTCGCCGGAACCCTCACAGCCGTGCCGGACGGCAGCGCCTCCGCTCCCACGGGTATCCCCGCCGACGGTCTGGACGCGGTGGCGTTCGAACGGGGATCCGGGTCGGCGCTCGGCGAGCAGGGCTCCGCGGCGCCGGAGACCGCCGGGATCGACTCGCCGATCGGTGACGACCTCGACGACCTCGGCAGTCTGTGCTCGGAAACCATCGAGCTGCTACGTGACGAACTCGAGCGCTTCGACGTGGTCACCGACGATCTCTGGTATCCATCCGACGACGTCAACGACCACGGCAGACCGGGCTGGGCGGTGCCCGCACCCCGCCGCCCGCTGTCCGCCGAGTTCGATCCGCCGTTCGTGGACCCGCCGTTCGATCGGCCCTTCCCGGAGCCACCGTTCAAGGACCCGTTCAAAGAGCCGCCGTTCGCGGAGCCGCCGTTCGCGGAGCCGCCGTTCGCGGAGCCGCCGTTCGCGGAGCCGCCGTTCACCGGGCAGCTGCCCGGCCCGGCGCGGGGCCGGTCGACCGGGCCGGGCTCCACCGGTCCGGTGGTGAACGGCGGACGGGACGGCGCCGACCCCGCTGGTGCCGACCCCTCTCGTGCTGACTCGGCCGGCGCTGACGGACAGGGCTTTCCCTCGTACGTTCCCCGTTCGGGGTCGGCCCGGGGCGGCGCCCTGCCGCCCGGAGCCGAATGGCGGGCGGCGGTCAGCCCGCATGGGGCGCTGCCGGGGCCACCACCTCCGGTGCCGGGCCGCGCGCCGGAGGCTGGCGGCCGGCCGCCGGGGGCCTTCTGGCGCCCGGTACCCCCGCAGCGGTCGGAGCCCCTGATCGCGGGGCCACCCGGAGCCCACCATTCCAGCGGCGACGGTGCGTGCGGGTGCGCGCTCTCCGAGATCCGGCGGCTCTCCGACGCCTGTCACGAGCGCGAGCGCTGGCTGACCACACTGCTGGCCGAGCTGCCCTCGGCAGTCCTCGTCGCGGACGCGGACGCCCAGGTGGTGGCCGTGAACCAGGCGTACTGCGACCTGTTCGAACTGGCCGAGTCGCCGGTGGACCTGGTCGGCACGGACTGCCGGACGCAGATGCGCCCGATACCGGGCCTGGTGGAGGACCCCGCGGGCTTCGCCAGCCGGCTGGACACCCTCCTGCGTCGGCGCCGTACGACCCGCCGCGAGGCGGTCATGTTCGCCGACGGCAGGGTGTTCGAACGCAGCCACATCCCGCTCGCGGGACCGAACGGCTACCACGGCCATCTGTGGCTGTACGTCGACGTGACCGATCGGCGCATCGTCGAGGCCGAGATCGAGGGTCTCATCTCGGGGCTCTGACCAGCCGCCGACTGACAGGACGAGTGGGCTCGGGCGTCGGGCCCACCCGTCCGGTGCGTCGGTGCGAACGGCGCCTCAGGCCAGGCCGCTGTGGTGCCGGGCCTGAAGGTCACGCGCCTGACCGACCCAGTCGTCGGTGACGATCCGATCGCCGAATCCGTCCAGCTTCTTCGCCAGCCGGTCGACGTCGGTGTCGCCCATCGTGGCCAGCTGGCGGAACGTCGTGATGCCCAGGACCCGCAGCCGCGACTCGGTCACCGGCCCGACCCCGACGATCTCCTTGAGGTTGTCGGTGGACAGCACGGGCTCGGCCGGGCCTCCCCACGACGCCCCGGAGAGGTGGAACCGGCCCGCCGACTCGGGACCCGCGTTCCATCCGCCGGCGAGCGTGCCCACCGCCGGGCGCCCGGTGACGCCCGCGGAGACCGCGGCGCCGACCAGCGCCGCGCCGATCAGTTCGAGGTCGTCGTCACGGGACCCCGGGATGACATGGACGAGTGGGCCGGCCTCGAAGGCTCCGGGCCCCGTGGAGGTCAGGTGCTCCGCCCCGATCGACTCCCTGGCCCAGGTGAGCTCGACCGAGGATGATGCCGGCTCCATCTTGACCGGCTCGACCTCGACCGGCTCCTGCTCGGTCAGTTCCTGCTCGGTCAGTTCCTGCTCGGCCGGCGCCTCGTGCACCGCGTAGACCTCCTTCGGCTCGTCCGCGACCCGGTCCGTCTCGCTCTCGGCCTGAACGGGCTCGACCGTTGCGATGGCCTCGGGCTCATCAACGGATACCGGGGGGAGCGATACCGCCGGCCGAGTCTCCTCGGCCTCGGCGATCCGGGCGAGGAGCTTGATCCGCTCTGCCGCCCACTCGGCCTGGTGCCGGTCGAGGCGGGTGCTCATCGTCGCGACCTGCCGCTGCGCTGCCTCCGCGTCGGTGCGGACCATGGCGAGCCGGGAGGAGAACCGGGCCGCGCGCGACTCCGCCTCCTCCAGTTGCTCACGCAGCCTGACCGTCTCCCGGGCAAGGTCGGCGACAGTTGTGACATCACCGTGGTCGGCGAGTGCGGCTGCGTCCGGGGTGACGGGAGCGTCCTCCGGCTGGGCGACGCCGGCGGTGCCCGCGTCGACGGCCGGTGCCGCGTGCAGCGCCGCTTCGATCTCACTGATCCGCGCCTGCGCGATCGCGACCTGGTACTCGGCCGCCGCGACTCGCTGCTCGGACTCGATGGCCTGCTGTTCCGCGGCGACGAGCCGGGTCGTCAGGCTCGCCTTCTCCGCGGCCCATCGCTCCTCCTGGTCACCCAGGCGCGCCATCAGGTCGGCGAGATCCGCTTGTTCGACCCTGGGCGCCAGCGGCGGCCAGGTGTCGTCGTCGAGAGGCTGCCCGAACCCGGCATTCGTCTCGGCCACGGGGTCGGCTGTGACAAGATCGGGGTGGCGCGCGCCCAGGTCGCTGTCGACGCCGGGATCACGCGCGGGCGCGCCGCCGGATCGACCGGGGGTGGAGGCCGAGGTGGCGCCCCCTCCTGCCGACCCGCCCCGGGCGGCCCGCGCCCGGGCCGCCCTGGCCGCCCGGGCCTGCGCGGCCTGCTGGCGCCGAACCGGCGCGGCGAGGAAGACCCAGGCGAGCGCCGCACCGACGATCATCGCCAGCAGCACGAATACCAGAATCTGCCCAGCGAGATAGAGCACGGTTCACCAGCCTCCTACGTCACGCCACAGATGCACCGAGATCAAGGAACGCACGACGGAACGCCCACGTCGACCCCGGGGAAGCCGCGGAACACGCGACGGACCAGCCGAAACCGGACCATGCACACGCTCCGCAAGACGAGCTATTGGGTGAGCAACCAGCTCAGCAACAACACTATTCGGTGCGTTGATCGATGCCCGCCGCGGGGAGTCATGAGCAACGCGAAGACGACAAGTCACCTCGGACCCGCCGCCTCGTCACCCACTTACGACAACGACCGACCAACAGATCTCGTCAACTCATCTCCTCTAGATCAATCGAACGACAAACATCGCCTCTTGGTTGTTGCCCGATTGTCATCACACCGACTCCGGCTCGTCCCGCAACGACGTCCTGCGTGGGTGTTGGGCGTGGGTGTTGGGCGTACGCGGGCCCGCGGGCCCGGTCAGAGCAGGTCCGGCAGCTCCTGCGTCGCGAACCAGAGGAGCTCGAACCCCTCCGCGCCGTCGACGACGAAGGCCGCGTCGTCGCTGCCGAGGTCGGCCTCCAGCACGGCCGCGACGGCGGCCCGCACCGCGGCCTGGGCCTCGGCGTCCGACGGGTCGTCGGAGTGAACGGCCCGGACGACGGCCAGCGGCACCGGCTCGAGGACCTCGACCGCGCCTCGATCCAGGTCGTCGCGAACGCGCACCAGCCGCTCGTCGACGTCCGCGGCGAAGACGAAACGCCGCGGCGGCGACTCGGGGTCGGCGTCGAGCAGCCGCAGGCTCGCCCGAGCCGCGTCCTGCAGCGCCGCGAACTCCATCTCCTCGACGTCGGACTGGCTGTACCACTCCCGCACGGCAGGAGTGACCGCGAACGCCATGCCGGGTGGCACCTTCCGCTCGTGCAGCACCGCGCGGGCGGCCGTCAGCGTTGAGGGAAGGTAGACACGCATGTGCCCAGTGTGGCAACCCGCTGTCAGCCGACCAGACCGAGGTCCGCCTTCTGGTCCGCGGCGGTGGTCGCCGCCGCGCGGCCAAGTGCCTCCCGGCCACCGGCGCGACGTCCCGGACCGCTCGCGGTGGCACCGGAGTCACCCGGGCCAGCCGTTGTTCCCGCCGTCGCTGTTCCCGCCGCCCGCGTGGCGCGGATGGGACGGGTGGGGCGCGTGTCGGCGCCGAGCGCGGTTCGCAGGGCGGCGGCCGAGGTTCGCAGCGAGGTCTCGAACACCTCCGCGCGGCGTGTCAGGTCCATGACGTTCCCGCCGATCACTTCTAGATCCTCCGGACCCGGGCACAGCGCTGTCACCCGGGTGCCGGCGGCCTCCAGCAGCTCGATCTCGCGGGCCAGCCGTCGCGTCGCGGCCCGGCGCATCTGCCGCTCCACCCGGGCGATGGCGCCACGCGGGCGGTCACTGTCGAAGGAGCAGGCCGGCGCGAGCACGAGCACCTCGTCCAGTTCCTCCTCGACCAGCAGGTCCAGGGACGCCGGTGATCTGGTGCCGCCGTCCACGAAGCGCCGGCCGGCGATCTTGATCGGCGCGTACCAGCCGGGGATGGCACACGAGGCCATCACCGAGTCGGGCAGGGCCGCCCGCGGCGCGTCCGGGGAGCCGAAGAGCACCCTGCCGCCCGAGTCGAAGTCCATCGCGACGACGCGCAGCCGGGGGGACCGCGGCCAGCCGTTCGCCGCCAACGAGACGGGCTGACGTCCCCGGCCCGCGCCGGGGGGCACCGCGGCCGAGCGCTTGGCGGCCAGCGCGTCCAGTGGATGCTCGATCCGGGCGGCCGTCTCGGTCACGAGATCACCGATCGCGGCGATCTGGCCACGGCCCTGCGGGAGCAGCGCCGCGAGCGCGACCATCGGCGTCGCCCGGCGGGGATGCAGAGCGGTCGTGGTCAGCAGCCGCGGCGAGCCCATCCGCATCCGCGGCCTGGGCGGCAGGGACGCTCCGAGATCGCGGTAGTCCAGCACGGGGTAGCCCGGCTCGAAGATCCCACGCTCGGAATTGACCATCACGTCCGCGCCGACCCCCAGGCCGAGCAGCGCCGCGATGACCGATCCGGCGGACGTCCCGAGTACCAGGTCGTGATCCCGGACGTCGATGGCCTGTTCGGACTCGACGGCCCACAGTGCGCCGATCATCCAGGCTGAGCCGAGCACTCCGCCGGCGCCAAGCACCAGCCCCCTGCGCGAAGCCCGCTTCCTCGGCATTGCGTCACCTCCCGACGCGGTGCACCCGGCCACGCACACGGGTCGTGGTGCGCGTACGACACCGATGTCGCCGCTCCCGCGCGCGGGCCGTCCGCGCCCCATCAGGTACAACCGGGCCGGCCCGGCAGTTGTGCCGGCCCGCAGCCCGCCCCGGCCCGGCCCGCGTCGACGCGGGGTGCCGTGGCCGGCGCTGCGATGCCTACTCCGGCGGCTCGCTCTCCTCGGGGAAGCTGGTCTCGAGTACTCCCCAGGCCCGCAGCCGCTCGGCGAACTCCTGTGGCGTCGTGTCGTGCAGCAGGGCCAGCGCCCGGACGTCGCCGTCGCGGATCGACAGCACATGCCCGGCGTAGTCGTCGCGCTGGCGCTGAATCTGCGCGACCCATCTGCGCACCAGTGCGGACGAATCGGGCGGCGCCTCGGCGAGCTTCTCCAGATTCAGCACGGTACGGGGCCTGCGTTCCCGCGGCGGCAGCTGATCCTCATTTGGCAGGAGCGCGGACACCGGAACACCGTAGAAACCGGCGAGCTCCGACAACTGATGAACGCTGATCATTCTGTCACCGCGCTCGTAGGAGCCGACCGCAGCGGTCTTCCACCGACCGCGCGACTTCTGTTCGACGCCCTGCAGCGACAACCCCTGCTGGATCCGGATTGCCCGCAGGCGACCACCCACGGCCTTCGCGTACTCCCGGCTCACCCGACACACCCCCAGCCGTCTCGAACGAGCATCGACGTGCCCCCGTCACCACGCTGAGCTGGGTGGCGACGTTACACGCACACACTAACTTAACGTCCCCGAAAGCGACGGTTCACCATCCGACAGGTCATTGATGCGGATCGCGGCGAGTCCGCCACTCAGGCTGGATACGATTTGCACGATTTGCATCAGGTCGCTCACCGCTGGACGTGGTTCCCAACCCCCTTATCACCCAATGCCAGGGCTTCGCCACTACTCGCGGGGAACCGTTCGACAATTCGATGCCCCCGAATCGCTCCCCGTAACCGCAGCAGGCGCAGACCGCCGCCGCCGAGGCCCACCGAATGTCACAGCAGCCATAGCTGGGCGGACGAAATCCCCCGGACTGGGCCAAATGTCACCCAAGAGATTCGTGATGCCAGTTAGGCGCACTCCGGAGGAACGACTTCCGGAGACCGCCCACGGCCGGCGTGTCGGGGCGCGTCGGGACGACACGCGAGGAGCCGGGCGGGGCCGAGTGGGCCGGGCCTGAGGCGAGCCGGGCTGGGGCACTCTGGGCTGGGGCACTCTGGGCTGGGGCGGTCAGCGCTGAGCGCGGCGTAGCGCGGAGCGCCGGCGCCGCCCCGAACCGGACACCCCCGCCAGGAGCGCGGCCAGATCCCGCACCGCAAGCCGGGCCGGCGATGCCGGGGCGATGTCGCGCAGGAGCTGACCGGACGCGGCTGCCGCGTCCAGGCCCGCCAGATCGTAGGGGACGAGCGCCACCGGCTCGCGGCCGGTGTGCCGGGCCATCGCCCGCGACACCTCACGACGCGGGTCACCGCCCACCACCGAGCCCCGCAGCTTGTTGACCACGATCAGCGGATCGACGTGCGGAACCACCTCCCGCAGTTCCGACAGCCCACGGACGAAGCGAACCAGCCCGACCGGCTCCGCGGACGCGACAGCGAGCACCGAGTCGGCCGCGCCGAGCACGGCCAGTGTGGCGCCGTTGCGCCGCGGCGCGGCCGTGTCGAACGACAGCTCCTCGTCCGTCTCCAGGCAGAAGCCGCAGTCGACGATCACGAACGACGCGAGCCGGCGCGACAGCGCCAGCACCGTCTCGATGGAGGCGGGACGCAGCTCCGGCCAGCGGGACGGCCGCGAGATACCCGGCAGCACCCGCAGACCGCCGCCGAGATCCCGACACAGCACCGCCAGGCGAGGGACGTCCAGCAGGCCCTGGTTCGCCGAGCGCGCGGCTGCCGCGAGGCCCGGCGCCTCCTCGAGCAGCCCGACGTGCTGGCCGACCGAGCCGCCGTACGAATCCGCGTCGATAAGCAGGGTCGGGGTGCCGAGAGCGGCGAGCTCGGCGGCCAGGCCCAACGCGATCGTCGTGCGCCCCGGCGAGCCCACCGGCCCCCAGACCGCGAGCACCCGGCCCTCACCGGGCTCGCCGGCCTCGGTCTGGTCGGCCGCCGGCACCGCCGGGGCGAGTGGGTCGAAACCCATCAGCGGCTCGCTGAACGCCGCGGGCAGCGCGGGCAGACCGGCGAGGTCGGCCAGCGCGCGCGACGCCTCCACGACCGCACCCGCCACCGCCTCCGCGGTCGCGTCCGCCGGGATCACCGCGACGACGCCGAGCTGGCGCAGCCGGCGGTCGGCGTCCTCGTCCCCCGGCGCGATCAGGCCCACGACGGCCACACCGGACGCCGCCAGCCGCACCAGGGCGTCCCTGTCGAGGCGGCGCAGATCGGCCGACAGCAGGGCGGCACGGGCAGCCCCGGTCGTCGCGGCGGCGAGCAGATCGGGCAGGTCGACACACCGGCGGACAACCGTCACACCGAGATCACGACGGTCGAACGCCGAGACGAGGCCGGCCTCGACCACCGAGTCGGTGACGGCGGTCAGGATCGGCAGGCTCACCGACCGTACCCCGGAGCGGAGGACGGGCCGCCCGATCCGACCTCGCCGCGGGCGTCCCGCTCCAGCTTCACGACGTCGACCCGCTCGCTCTGCGACGCCGCCACCGCCCGGATGGCGTCATCCACCGGAACCCGCAGGGACAGCGACCGGTCGCCGCTGTTGAGCCTGTCCTGCGCGACGAACTCGACGTCGTGCAGCACCTGGATCTCGACGCCCGCTCCGGCCACGGCCTGCCCCTCCTGCGCGGGCTGCGCCGGGTCGCCGCCTGTCTCGGGCGGCGCGGCGGCTCCCGGCTGGTACACGAAGACGTCCACGTGATCGCCGGGGGACAGGTCGGGGACCCGCCCGGCCTTGACGATCACCGGGACGAGCCTGGTCGCGGCGGCGCCCTCGCCGGCGAAGTCGGCGCCGCTCAGGAGTTCGCCCGAGCTGACCGGACGGGCCAGGGTGGCGCCCAGGAGTTCGCTGCGGCGGTCACCGGGGTAGTAGCGGTCCGACGTCGCGCCGTCCAGGTGGGCGGTGGCCGTGGTCAGGTCGCTGTCGACGACGATGTGGCCGGCCGGCAGGTCGGCGGCGGCGATCACCCACTGCCTGGTTCGGTCCGCGGTCGCGAACAGGCGCGCGCCGGCGACGACGGACACCAGCACCAGCAGGACGCCGATCAGCAGCCGCGAGTCGCGCCAGCGGCGGCGCCCGAGCCTGCGCGCCGGGGGTGACGGCGGCACCGGCGGGGTCGGCTCCGGTCGCGCCGGCGCGACGGTCAGCTCGGTCACCGGGCCCTCCTCACTCCTCGCCCGCGGCGATCTTCACCAACGGTCGTCCTCACCGACGACGGCATGTGCCGTGCCGGCGACGTCCTATGACGGCCACCGAAGAACACACCCCGGTCGCAGAGCGTACGTGGCCGACGATCCCGAACCCAGTCGAAACGGTGATACAGCATCAAGCCGTCACCGTCGCCGCGTTACAGCCTTTCCCCACATAGGACGCCTGGCTGGGCCCTGGCGATGCGCGGCGGCGGCGACGGGCATAAGGAGGTCGCCGACCGGCCGCGCGAGGTCGCCCGCCGGCCGCGCGCGTCCGGGTCTGGCGGCCGGTTACCGGTTGCCTGTCCCATCGATCGGTATCGCGAGCAGTTATCCACAAGCCGAGGCATTCGAACGCGATGCGAGGCGGGAAGTCTGATACACAGGTAAGACGCGCCGACCGTCACCGGAGAGGAGGCGTTGATGAACGACCGCTTCCTTCAGCTCAGCGACGTGGCAGAGATCCTCAACATCTCTGCCAGCCAGACGTACGCTCTCGTTCGCTCCGGTGAGCTGCCCGCCATCAAGATCGGCGGGCGGGGCCAGTGGCGGGTCGAGCGCAGCGAGCTCGAGGCCTACATCCAACGCGCGTACGAGCAGACCCGCGCCTTCGTGGCCGCCAACCCGATGAGCCGCAACGAGACTCTGCCCGAGGACTGACCCACCCCGAACACCCGCACCCGGGCCGGGCGGCTGGACGTCCAGCCGTCGGTCGCCGGGGTTTCAGCCGCGCCGGATGAACGCGAGGCCCTCGAGGGGCACCGTCCAGCCGGAGCGCACCTCGCCGCGGCGGGCGAACTCGCCCAGCGGATGTTCGGCGAGCTCGACGAAGTCCGCGCCGACGCGCAGCAGCGTCCCGGTCAGCTGCCCGCCGCCGAGCAGGGCGACCGCGCAGGCCGCCCGGTCGCGCACCAGGCCGCGCAGCACATGGCGCAGGTCGAGCCGGGCCGCGAGACGGCCCTCGTGCCCAGGCTGCGCCGACACCGTCGGCAGGCCGCGCACCGCGAGCAGCGACGATCTCGGCACCAGCACCTCCGCCGGGCCGGACTCGGACAGCAGGAGCCAGTCAACCCCGAGCGCGGTGAGCCGCCCGGTGACGGCGGCGGGGCCGGCCGTCGGCCCGCCCCGCAGCAGGCATCTCACCTCGGCGCCCACCGCCGGTCGCAACCGGTCGAGCAGCCGGAGGTAACCGGCCTCCCGCCGCGTCCGGTCAGCGATCTCCGCTTCGAGCTCGGCCGCCTCGACGGCCTCCCACTGCAACTCAAGATCGGCGAACAGGTCCTCCCAGCGCATCGCGGCGCCAACCTCCATTTCTACAGGTCAACCGTCACGACCCCGATCAGACGAAGCAGGACGGATTGACATACGCCTTTCGGCGGGTTACACAAGCAAACGTAACCAAACGGCCTCTGCCGTAGTTCGGCTCCCTGACCCCGAGCCAATCCGGAGGCCGACATGGCTACCGATAGCAGCCATGTCCGCCCATGAGCGATGTACTTCGGCACAGCCGGTATATCGCCCATGGCCGGCACCGCTCCCATACCCGGACGGACGGTCACCAAAGATGATCTCAGGGGCGCGGCGGGACGCGGCCGCCAGGGTGGGCAGCGCCGTGCTCGCCCTCGGTGTCGCGGCGGTGCTGATCCTGCTGGGCCCGCGGCTGGCGGACCTGCCGTCGAGCCCCGGCGACATCCCCACGTGGTTCGCCGACGAGCCGGAGCTGGCGTTCGCCAACTGCCTCGGCATCATCGCCTGGATCTGCCTGCTGTGGCTGTGCGCCGGAGTGGTGCTCGGCGTCCTGGCCGCGCTGCCGGGCGCGGCCGGCCGGGTGTTCGCCGCGCTCGCCCGCCGGGTCCTGCCCGGCGCGGTGCGCCGGATCGTCGAAATCGGCCTCGGGGTGACCCTCGTGGCCGCGAGCGTCAGTCCCGTTCTCGGCGCCAGCCCGGCTTCGGCCGCCACCGGCCCGCCCGCCGCCACGGCGTCGGCGAGCATGTCGGCGGACGCTTCGGCGGGCGCCCCGGCCATCGGGCCGACGGGCGGGCTGGCCGCGTCCCAGCGCGGCTGGCCCTACCTGGGCCACCCCGACGCGGCGTCCGGCACCGGGCGTGGCCTGCCGGACGACGTCCAGGTCGTGCCGATGACCCCGGTCAGCGCGGCCGATCCACCCACCCGTGCGCAGCAGCCGCCGGCTCCCGCCACGGCCGCCCCTGACCCCGGCACCGCGCCCACGGACCGATCGGCCACGGCGACCGCGCGCGGATGGCCCTTCCTCGGCCATCCCGACCGGGCCGAGCACACCGATCAGTCGGGCCAGGCCGGCCAGCCGTCCGGCACCAGCACGCCACGGCCCACAAACCCGACCCCAGGTGCACCGGCCCCCAGTGCGCCGGCCCCCAGTGCGCCGAGCACCACCGCTCCGGCGCCCGCCGCCGCAGCGCCCAGTGCTTCCGCGCCTTCCGGCAACGGCGGGGGTGATCCCCTCGTGCCCTCCGCGCCGCTCGGCACGGGCACGCCGGGCACGGCGCCCGGCGCATCCCCGGGCACTCCCCCGACGAATCCGGGCGCGGCCGCGGAGGTCGTCGTGCTACGCGGAGACAGCCTGTGGACGATCGTCGCCCGTCACCTCGGGCCCACCGCCACGACCGATCAGATCGCGGCCGAGTGGCCGCGCTGGTGGTCGGCGAACGCCGACGTGATCGGGCCCGATCCGGATCTTCTTCTTCCCGGCCAGCGGCTCCTGCCGCCGCCCAGTCCCTGACCCCGGCTACAGCCACCTGCCCGGCCCAGGTCCCTCGGTGCCTGGGCGATGACGCCCCACCATCCCCCGAAAGGTCCGCCGTGACCGCGACGACCGCCCTGACCCTGCCCCGTCGCCGGCGTCCCCATGTCGCCACAACGCCCCGGTTGATGCCCGTGCGTCCCATCGACCCGCCCTACGACGATGAAACCGTCCCACCCGAGCAAACCGCGCCGGCCGGGCGAGCCCCGGGAACCGACCGGTCCGTGGGTGCCCGGTATTCACGAGTCGCGGCGCCGACCACCACGCCAAACGCCCCGTCGACCGCCATGGGCGCGCCGGCCAGGACGGTGTCCCGCGCCGAACGCGGCGCCGCCCGCCACCTCCTGCCGGACCAACGGACCCTCCCGTGGCCGCGGCCCGCCCGAACGACCCGCACGCCGGCGCGCCAGCCAGCGGACGGTGCCACCGCGGCGAACGGTGCCACCGCCGCCGCGGTGGCACCGCGGCTCGCGGCACGGGCACCGACGGGCCCGGGGACGTCACCGGACCCGCGCCGGACCGCGGCCGTCGTCGTGCGAGTGATCATCGAGGTGTTGTCCGGAGCCCGCCCGGCCGCGCATCTGGCCCCCTGGAGCACGGCCGCCCTGCAGAGCGACTTCCAGCGGACGGCCTCGTCTCTGGCCACCCGCCAGCCTTCGCAGGTGCGCAGCGTGCGGGTCAGCGAGCCGCTGCCCGGGGTCGCGGAGGTCAGCGCCGTGGTCAGCAGGGGTCCCAGGGTGCGGGCGCTCGCGCTGCGGATGGAGCACGCGGCCGGCCGCTGGCAGGTGACGACCCTCCAGCTCGGCTGATTCTCCAGCTCGGCTGGCCCGCCAACTCGGCTGACCGGCCAGCTCAGCCAACCGGCCAGAGGCGGGGCGGAGAGCTCCGGCGACGCACCCGCCCCACCTCTGGCTTTCCGGTGGTTCCGTCAGTCGTTGCGGCGGGCCGGATCGCCGTGGCAGCGCTTGTACTTCCGCCCCGAGCCGCAGGGGCAGGGCGCGTTGCGTGCCGGGCGGGCCGTTCCGCCCTCGCCAGCGCCGCGGGACACGCCGCCGCCGGCCGAGCGCGGCCCACCACCGCCGGCACGGGACAGCTCGGACCCGTTGTCGACGGTCGTCACCGTGGACGAGCCGCCGTCGACGGACGGCGCCGTGTAACGCAGTCCGCCGGTCGGGCGGTGCGGTTCGAGGCCCTTGACGAAGACGGGCGGCGGGGACGCCGGCACCGGGGCCGGCGGAGGCTCGGGAGCGGTCCGCGCGGGCTGCGCCGGTGCGGGCGCGGCCGGGGTGACCAGCGGCACCGCGCCGACGGACACGGAGCCGTGCTCGGCCGGGGTGGCCGGGGTGGGTGGCGTGCCGGCCGGGGCCGCGGGCGCTCCTTCGGGCGCGGTGCCGCTCTGGTCGGTGTCCCGCCCCGCTACCTGCACCTCGACGTTGAACAGGAGGCGGACTGACTCCTCCTTGATGCCCTCCATCATCGTCTGGAACATGTCGAAGCCCTCGCGCTGGTACTCCACGACCGGGTCTCGCTGCCCCATCGCCCGCAGGCCGATGCCCTCCTGCAGGTAGTCCATCTCGTAGAGGTGCTCACGCCACTTGCGGTCGAGTACCGCGAGCACCACCCGGCGCTCCAGCTCACGCATGACGGCCTCGCCGTCCGGCTTGTCGCCGAGGTCGGCCTCGCGCCGGTCGTAGGCGTCCTGCGCGTCCGCCTGAAGATCCTCGAGCAGGAGGTCGGAGGTCAGCCCCTCGCGGTCGTCGGTGCCCGGCGCGTCGACGCCGACCGGGTAGAGCAGGCCCAGGCCCGACCAGAGGGTTTCGAGGTCCCACTCCTCCGGGTACCCGTCGGCCGTCGCGCCGCGCACATAGCCCTCGACGGTGTCATCGACGAAGTGGCGAACCTGCTCGTGCAGGTCGGCGCCCTCCAGGACCTTGCGGCGCTCCTCGTAGATGACGGTGCGCTGCTTGTTCATGACTTCGTCGTACTTGAGGACGTTCTTGCGGATCTCGAAGTTCTGGCCCTCGACCTGGGTCTGCGCGGAACGGATCGCGCGAGTCACGATCTTGGACTCGATCGGGACGTCGTCCGGGATGTTGAGGCGGTCCATGATGCCCTCGACCGCCGCGGCGTTGAACAACCGCATGAGGTCGTCACCGAGGGAGAGGTAGAACCGGGACTCGCCGCGGTCGCCCTGACGGCCGGCACGGCCGCGCAGCTGGTTGTCGATCCGGCGGGACTCGTGCCGCTCGGTGCCGAGCACGTAGAGGCCACCGGCGTTGACGACGTCCTCGTGCTCGGCCTTGACCGACGCACTGGCCTTCTCCAGCGCCTCGGGCCAGGCCGCCTCGTAGTCGTCCAGGGTGTCGACCGGGGACAGGCCGCGCTGGCGCAACTCCGCGTCGGCGATGAACTCGGGGTTGCCGCCGAGCATGATGTCGGTGCCTCGGCCGGCCATGTTCGTCGCCACGGTGACCGCGCCCCGCCGGCCCGCCTCGGCGATGATCATCGCCTCGCGCTCGTGGTTCTTGGCGTTCAGCACCTCGTGCCGGACACCCCGTTTGGTGAGCTGCTTGGACAGGTACTCCGACTTCTCCACGCTGGTCGTGCCGACCAGCACGGGCTGGCCCTTCTCGTGCCGCTCAGCGATGTCCTCGACGACCGCGTCGAACTTCGCGATCTCGGTCTTGTAGACGACGTCGGCCTGGTCGGTGCGGGCCATCGGCTTGTTGGTCGGGATCGGCACCACGCCGAGGGCGTAGATCTGGTGGAACTCGGCGGCCTCCGTCATGGCCGTACCGGTCATTCCGGACAGCTTGTCGTAGAGCCGGAAGTAGTTCTGGAGAGTGATCGTCGCCAGGGTCTGGTTCTCCTGCTTGATCTCGACCTTCTCCTTGGCCTCGATCGCCTGGTGCATTCCCTCGCTGTAACGGCGGCCATGCAGGACGCGACCGGTGAACTCGTCGACAATGAGGACCTCACCGTCGGTGACGATGTAGTCCTTGTCCCGCTTGTAGAGCTCCTTGGCCTTCAGCGCGTTGTTGAGGTAACCGACGAGGGGAGTGTTCACCGACTCGTACAGGTTCTCGATGCCGAGCTGGTCCTCGACCTTCTCTACGCCGACCTCGCTGATCGAGACCGTCCGCTTGCCCTCCTCGACCTCGTAGTCGACGTCCCGCTCGAGCAGGGGGGCGATCCGCGAGAACTCGGTGTACCAGCGGGTCGGGTTGTCGGCCGGGCCGCTGATGATCAGGGGCGTGCGGGCCTCGTCGATGAGGATGGAGTCGACCTCGTCCACGACGGCGAAGTGGTGGCCGCGCTGGACCAGCTCCTCGGCGCTCCAGGACATGTTGTCGCGCAGATAGTCGAACCCGAACTCGTTGTTCGTGCCGTAGGTGATGTCGCACCGGTACTGCTGGCGGCGCACCGACGGCGGCATCTGGGGATGGATGACACCGACCGAGAGGCCGAGAAACTTGTGGACACGGCCCATCTTCTCGGCGTCGCGCTGGGCCAGGTAGTCGTTCACCGTGACGATGTGGACGCCGTCGCCGCTCAGCGCGTTGAGGTAGGCCGGCAGCGTGGAGACCAGGGTCTTGCCCTCACCGGTCTTCATCTCGGCGATGTTGCCCAGGTGCAGCGCCGCGCCGCCCATGATCTGGACGTCGAAATGGCGCTGGCCGAGCGTGCGCCGCGCCGCCTCGCGCACCGCCGCGAACGCCTCGGGCAGCAACGAGTCGAGGGTTTCCTCTTCGCTGGCCAGGCGCTGGCGGAACTCGTCGGTCATCCCGCGCAGCTCGGCGTCGGTCAGACCGGTGAAGTCGTCCTCGATGAGGTTCACCTGCTCGGCGATCGCCTTGAGCTTGCGCAGAATCCGGCCCTCACCGGCACGCAAGATCTTGTCTAGAACCACGGCGAAACTCCTCCGGCAGGCATGTCGGCGAGGCTCACCGACAACCAAGATGCTAGCCCCTCGATCGCCACCCACGGCCCGTCCTCGGACCGGCGGCGGCGCGCCGGGATCGGGAGCCGCGCACCGCGCCCAGGTCGCCGCGGCGCCTCCCTCCCCCGCGAGTACACAACGACCGAGCGGCGGCGCCCGTGCCCGGCCTGGCAACGCGTGCCGTGGCCCGCCGGCCATCGTCGGAAACGTCTCGCGCCCACCACCGAATCGGTGCCGACGGCGGGCCGCGAGCACGCCGCCGCGGCCCGGGGTGCTGGCATCGTGGCGGTATGCGTTCCGACACCGGATCCGGTCCCGGCCCCGTCCCCGGCCCCTGGCTGCCCCCCGCGCGCCGGCCCGGGCCGGGCGCCGAGCGCGCCGTCCAGCGGATTCCGCTCGAGCCCGTCGAGATCACCGCGGGTGCGCTGCACCTACGTCCCTGGAAGGCCTCGGACGTCGACGCCGTGCGCGGGGCCTGTCAGGATCCCGAGATTCCGCGGTGGACGCGGGTCCCCGTTCCCTACACGAGAGACCACGCGGAGGACTTCGTCTGCCGGCAGGCGCCGGAGGCGTGGGCGACGGCGACGGGCACGCCGCTGGCCGTCGTCGACGCCACCACCGAAGCGCTCCTGGCGTCGGTGGCCCTGCAGGACCTGACCGACGAGGGGGACGCGGAGATCTCCTACTGGTGCGCCGCCGACGCCCGCGGCCAGGGCGTGGCCACCCGGGCGGCGGCGGCGCTGCTGCGTTGGGGGTTCGGCGCCCTTGGGCTGGAACGCGTCGAGTGGCGCGCGGCGGTCGGAAACCACGCCTCCCGCCGGGTGGCGGAGAAGCTCGGGTTCACCCTCGACGGCACGCTGCGCAGCGCGATCGTCCTGGGGGACGGCGTCCGCCACGACTGCTGGATCGGCACCCGGCTCGCCACGGACCCGCCCGTCTGACCGCCGCCCTGCGGCCCGCCAACGGACCCGGCTGACCGCCGCCGCGCGGCTCGGCGGACACCGCGGGCCCGCCGGGCGAGAGGCCGTCAGGTGATCTCGAGCAACTTCTCCCGCACCGCGTACACCACCGCCTCCATCCGGGAGTGGAGCTGGAGCTTCTCCAGGATGTTCCGGATGTGGTTCTTCACCGTGTTCTCGCTGATGTAGAGCTGCTTGGCGATGTCCCGGTTGTTCAGCCCCTTGGCGACCAGGCGGAGGACCTCCATCTCCCGGTCGGTCAGCCGCGGTGTCGGGAGCTGCGGGCGGTCGTCCTTCGTCTTGATCATGGCCGCGAACTCGCTGAGCAGCTTGGAGGCCATGGACGGGCTGATGAGGCTCTGGCCGTTGTAGACCGCCCGAATGTCCGCGGCGACCTCGTCGATCGAGATCTCCTTGAGGAGGTAGCCCATGGCGCCGGCCTTGATGGCGTCAAAGAGGTCGGCTTCCTCGTCACTTATCGTGAGCATCACGATCTTCGCGCTGGGCACCTTCTCCTTGATGGCGCTCGTGGCGTCGATCCCACCGCGCCTGGGCATGCGGACATCCATCAGGACGATGTCCGGCGCCATCTCGGCGGCCATCGTGACCGCCTCCGCCCCGTCGGCGGCCTCACCGACGACCTCGATGTCGACCTCCTGCGCCAGGACCATCTCCAGGCCGCGCCGGAACAGGGCATGGTCGTCAACGATGAGCACCCGGATGGGATTCGCCTCCGATGGCGTACGCAGCGCCTCCTCGGAACGCTGCTCGTCCACCGTCATCTCCGACCTCCCCTGGAACCGCTCCCGCGGGGTTGTGCCCCCGGCGTCGCGACGCCGGGGGCACA
>NZ_JALKFY010000411.1:0-765 GCF_023242985.1 Frankia sp. Mgl5
GGTCATCGTGGAACCATCCGTGCTGCTGGAGCAGCGGGGCGCGGTGTCGATCGTGACGCTGAACCGGCCCGGCCGCCGCAACGGCGTGACCGTTCAGATGTGCGAAGAGCTCTATGAAGCGCTATCCCCCGTGCCGGCCAGTGATGCACGCGTCGTTGTGCTGCGTGGCGCGGGCAACGACTTCTCGGTCGGCGCTGATCTCACCGGCGGTCACTCGTCGGAACCGGTGACGCTGGAACGGCTCGGCGCCGTGTACCACGCGTCGACGTTGCTGCACACGATGCCGCAGCTGACGATCGCCGCGATCGACGGCGGCTGCGCGGGCGCGGCGATGGGGTGGGCGTGCGCGTGCGACTTCCGGTTCGCCTCCGACCGCGCCAGGTTCGCGACCGGTTTCCTGAAGGTCGGCGTGTCCGGGGACATGGGTCTCGTCTGGTCGCTCGCGCGGCTCGTCGGCGCGGCCCGCGCTCGCGAGCTGCTGTTCTTCCCGGAGAAGGTGACGGCGCAGGACGCGCTCGCCTTCGGCCTCGTCACCCGGCTGTTCCCGGCCGACACGCTGCACGACGAGGTGCTCGCGCTGGCCGACGAGCTCGCGGGCCACCATCCGTTCCCGCTGCGGATGATGAAGGCCAACGTGCTGTCCGCGGAGCGGATGGACATGGCGGAGTACATCGAGGTCGAGTCGGCGCGCCACCTGCACGTCACGGCGAGCCCGTCGTTGCTGCCGGCACGATCATCTCAGTCGGGAACCGGAACCCGACGAAC
>NZ_JALKFY010000412.1:0-762 GCF_023242985.1 Frankia sp. Mgl5
CATGATCGCCGAGGCGATGGACAAGGTCGGCAAGGAAGGCGTCATCACCGTCGAGGAGAGCAACACCTTCGGGCTCGAGCTCGAGCTCACCGAGGGCATGCGCTTCGACAAGGGCTACATCTCGCCCTACTTCGTCACGGACACCGACCGCATGGAAGCTGTCCTCGACGACCCGTACATCCTGATCGCGAACAGCAAGATCTCCGCGGTCAAGGACCTCCTCCCGATCCTGGAGAAGGTCATGCAGGCCGGCAAGCCGCTGGCCATCATCTCCGAGGACGTCGAGGGCGAGGCCCTGGCGACCCTGGTCGTCAACAAGATCCGCGGCACGTTCAAGAGCACCGCGGTCAAGGCGCCGGGCTTCGGTGACCGCCGCAAGGCCATGCTGACCGACATCGCCGTCCTCACCGGCGGCCAGGTCATCTCCGAGGACGTCGGCCTCAAGCTCGAGGGCACCACCGTCGACCTGCTCGGCCGGGCCCGCAAGGTCGTCATCACCAAGGACGAGACCACCATCGTCGAGGGTGCCGGCGACGCGGACCAGATCGCGGGGCGGGTCAACCAGATCCGCAACGAGATCGAGAAGTCCGACTCCGACTACGACCGTGAGAAGCTCCAGGAGCGGCTGGCCAAGCTCGCCGGCGGCGTCGCGGTCATCAAGGTCGGCGCGGCCACCGAGGTCGAGCTCAAGGAGAAGAAGCACCGCATCGAGGACGCCGTCTCGAACGCGAAGGCCGCGGTCGAGGAGGGCATCGTCGCCGG
>NZ_JALKFY010000413.1:0-432 GCF_023242985.1 Frankia sp. Mgl5
GAATTTATTGGAATGATCGGCGGGGAAACTCCTTCTGAAGTGACGAGCGGGTTGGATGCAGCGGTCGCACTGATGGAAAGCGGCGCTTGCTTTTATGCGCTGAACGAAGAAGGTACACATGCCTACTACGCGCATGTCATTTCCCGCACCGGTTCTTATCTGTCAAAAGTTGCCGGCATCCGCGAAGGCGAGCCATTGGCGTACTTGATCGCTCCACCGTTGGAAGCGGTATACGGACTAGACGCGGCGTTGAAAGCGGCTGATGTGACAATCCAGCAATTTTACGGTCCGCCAACAGAGACCAACTTTGGTGGAGGTCTGTTGACAGGGAGTCAATCGGCATGTACGGCAGCAGCCCAGACGTTTGCCGATGCCGTCAGAAGCATCGCGGAAAAGCCGCACAAAAGGTAGCAAAAGGAAGGAAGATGAGTG
>NZ_JALKFY010000413.1:442-728 GCF_023242985.1 Frankia sp. Mgl5
GCAAGTGGAAAAAAGCCTTGCATTAGGAATGATTGAGACCATCGGACTGCCGGGTTTACTTGCCGCGGCGGACGCTGCCGCGAAAGCCGCAGACGTGAAGATCGTTACGTATGAAGGCGTTGATGCCGGGATTGTCACGCTGTATGTGGTTGGAGACGTTTCCTCCGTGCAAGCGGCAATTTCTGTCGGAGAAGCAGAGGCTAGACGGGTCGGGCAGTTACGTCATTCCCATGTCATTCCTCGGCCGGACGAAAGCGTCAATCGCTTGATCCAGAAGCTGTTAAAT
>NZ_JALKFY010000414.1:0-700 GCF_023242985.1 Frankia sp. Mgl5
CCTGTCGTCGTCTTCTTCCGGCGGGCGCGCAGGTACTCGATCAGGACCGGGACCACCGAGATCAACACGATGAGGATCAGCATCGCCTCAAGGTTCTGGCGAATGAAATCGATCTTCCCGAGCAGCGAGCCGAGGACGGTGACCCCGCAGCCCCACAGCAGGCCACCGATCACGTTGTAGACCACGAACGTCCGATAGTGCATCCGACTAACCCCGGCGATCACCGGGGTGAAGGTACGCACGATCGGCACGAAACGCGCCAGCACGATCGAGCGGCCACCATGCTTCTCGAAGAACTCGTGCGCCTGATCCACATACTCCTGCCTGAACAGCCGCGAGTCCGGACGCCGGAACAGCGCCGGACCCGCCTTCCGCCCGAACAGGTAGCCCACCTGGTCACCCGCGACCGCGGCCACACCGATCAGGACACACGCGAGCCACAGCGGCGTGGACACCTCATCCTGGGAGATCAGCAGACCGAGGGTGAACAACAGCGAGTCACCCGGCAGGAAGAACCCGACCAGCAACCCCGACTCGGCGAAGACGATCAGAAGGACGACCACTAGGCCGGCCTTCGCCAGACTGTCGGCACTGATGAAGTCCGGCCCCAGGGCCAGAGTGTTCGACGCGAACGTGGTCACTGTCGAGGGCCTCCAGGGAACTCAGGCGACGGGGCCGGCGCCCGCCCGTCCAGGGTCTC
>NZ_JALKFY010000415.1:0-698 GCF_023242985.1 Frankia sp. Mgl5
CCCCACGACTCCCACACCGCCGCCAACCCCAACGCCACCGCCCACGACACCGGCTGCACCACATCCACCCGCTCCAGCGAACCCGCACCCCCAGCACCCGAAACCCCCAAGGCGTCCGCACCACCTCGCACCCCACGCAGCACATCCACCAACGACCAGTCCACAAACGGCGCCAACGCCGCCGCACACTCCGCCACCCGACCCGCGAACACCGGCGACGCGTCCAACAGCTCCGCACCCATCCCCACCCACTGCGCACCCTGACCCGGAAACACCCACACCACCCGATCACCACCTGTACCAACCCGCCCCCGCACCACAGCCTCGGCGGACTCCCCCTCCGACAGGGCTCGCAACGCCGCCAGCCGGCCCCCGTCGCCGCCCGTTCCCGCGCCGTGGCCCAGCACCACCGCCCGGTACTCCAACGCCGCTCGGCCCCGCACCAACGACCAACCCACATCAGGCACCGGCAGCCGATCGGCGGAGCCCGCCAAGTGGTCCAGCAGCCGCCGGGCCTGCCCGCGCAACGCCGCCGGCGAACGCGCCGACAGCAGCCACGGCACGGCGCCGGCGGCATCCACCGCGGCCGGGCCTGCCACGGCACCGGCCGTGGGCATGGGTCCGGCCGCGGCCCCGGGCTCCGATTCGGACTCGGGGACGGCTGGCGGGGCCTCCTCGATGACGACGTGCGCGTTCGT
>NZ_JALKFY010000416.1:0-693 GCF_023242985.1 Frankia sp. Mgl5
GGGTGCACGGGTTGATACCCGGCGCGCCGGAGCTTGATGTTATGTACGCGGACATTGACATTACCAACAGCCTGGCAGCTGGTTCCAATGGATTGGATGTACTCAAGATCTCGTACGCTGCCCTGCCGTGGGTGCTATCAGAGTATGCACTGCTTCCATGCGGAGGGGCATTGGGCAGAGGCTGTGGGCCACTGGTCCTAACGAAAAGCGGTGTGGCCAGCAACCATGACCCGGCAGTGCTGTCCGGCCGACGAGTGGCGGTTCCTAGTGAACGATCAACCGCCTATCTGCTGTTCCGGTTGTGGGCCGCCCAAAATGTTCCGGGGGGAGTCGGCGAGATTGTGGTGATGCCATTCCACGAGATTATGCCGGCGGTGCGCGATGGTGCGATTGATGCCGGGTTGGTGATCCACGAAGCGCGCTTCACATACCCGTCCTATGGGCTAAGCCTTATGACCGACTTGGGCAGTTGGTGGGAGTCTGACACTAATCTGCCAATTCCGCTGGGGGCAATCATTGCCCGCCGCTCCCTCGATCTGGATGCGATCGCTGGTTGGATTCGTGAGTCGGTCCAATATGCGTGGGCTCACCCGGAGGTATCGCAGGAGTATGTGATGCACCACTCTCAAGAGCTTGAGCCTGAAGTGGCACAAGCACACATTGACCTATACGTGAACAAATTCACCGCCAATT
>NZ_JALKFY010000417.1:0-690 GCF_023242985.1 Frankia sp. Mgl5
GGCGATCCCCTTTTTCGGGCTCTTCGGTGCCTGTTCTACGGCAATGGAAGGGCTGGCGCTTGCGTCTCTGATCATTGACAGTCAATCGGGGGACTACGTATTAACCGGAACCTGCAGCCATAACGGCGCAGCAGAAAAACAGTACCGTTATCCGACCGAATACGGTTCGCAGAAGCCGCCGACGGCCCAATGGACGGTGACGGGAGCAGGAGCGGCTGTAGTTGCCAATCAGGGAAGCGGGCTTCACGTTACATCGGCTACGATCGGAAGAATTGTCGATATGGGGTTAAGCGACCCGTTTAACATGGGAGCGGCGATGGCTCCTGCTGCGATGTCAACGCTGGAAGCCCATTTTCGCGACCTG
The DNA here is from genome assembly GCF_023242985.1 of Frankia sp. Mgl5. Classification (NCBI taxonomy): domain Bacteria; kingdom Bacillati; phylum Actinomycetota; class Actinomycetes; order Frankiales; family Frankiaceae; genus Frankia; species Frankia sp. Mgl5. The sequence continues at coordinate 365 of NZ_JALKFY010000417.1, forward strand.
CGGCTGCCTCATCACCATTACGATCTGGTCGTAACAGGCGATTTGGCCAAGATCGGACATGCTATTTTGTCGGAACTGATGGAGACCCACCAGCTGATGGTACCGCTGGAAACGTATGTCGATTGCGGTATGTTAATCTACGGAGACAATCCCAATGTATGGGCGGGAGGAAGCGGGGCAGGATGCGTTTCGTCTGTTACATACGGCCACCTGCTGCGGCGAATGAGAGAAGGAGAATGGAAGCGGATATTGGTTGTAGCGACAGGTGCTTTGCTTTCCCCGATCTCTTATCAGCAGGGAGAGAGCATTCCATGCATCGCTCACGC
>NZ_JALKFY010000418.1:0-687 GCF_023242985.1 Frankia sp. Mgl5
CAGTCGAATACGAAGCTAACTACTACCCGACAGCCCAGAAACCCCAGGCCACAGTCACAACCTAGAGCCTCCAACCTCCCCGGGGCGGTTCAAGCGTGCCGGAGCCCTGGGCGCTGACCGCGGCGCTGCGTCACACTCTGCACTCCAATGACAGGTGGGGCGGAGTAGTGATCACCCGCGGCGGCGGCGCTGCCAACAGCAGTAGCAACTGGCGCGACACCTTCAACGCCCCAGAAGTTCTCGACGTGACGGCCGAGCTCCAAGCCGCCGGGGTCGTCGTTCTCAGCGGTCTCGGCCATGAGGCGGACATGACCGCACTCGACCGTCTCGCAGACTACAGCTGGCCGACGCCGAGTGCGCTCGCAGCCGCGCTGCGACGGCTTGCGCAGTACAGGGAACTGGCCGGGGTCGAGCCTGGCGACGGGCTCCGGCGCTCGGTGTATGACCTGGGTCGCGAGACGCGGCAAGAGTTCGACGATTCCTGGGCACGACTTCGACCCCAGAGCGAGCAGCTTCTACCGAGGCCGCCGTGGGGCAGCGGCCCATCCGACGAGCGCAGGCGGAAACACCTCAGCGAGGTGTCTTTGGGCGATCAGCGGGGATGATGTCCTGAGGTGCTGCCCATTTCTCGGACACCGACGTAGACGGACTATACCAGCTTTATGCTGCTTCCTTCGCTTCGGTCCG
>NZ_JALKFY010000419.1:0-679 GCF_023242985.1 Frankia sp. Mgl5
ACCCGGCTGGGGATCGGGCACCGGCAGGTCGCGCTCCTCCCAGGTCTGGTCACCGTTGAAAACAATCGCACGACCCACGGCTGTGCTCCCTTGCTCCGGTGTCGACACTTCAGATGTTCGACGACTGCACGGCCACCTGGCGACCTGCTTCCCGGTGGTGATGCCGGGGTGGGGCCCGGCCTGGTGCCGCCGCTGCCGCGGCGAGTGTCGCGCGCCGGTGTTCGCGAACGGACTGGGGATCGCTGCCCGGGCCGCCGCCGCGATGTGGCGTCGACACGCAGACCTTACGCCAAATACGGCACTCAGTTCCAGTCTGGGAATCTAGATTTATTATGGGCTCCGAGTGCCAGTTTGGCAGTCGCTGGCGGCGCTGTGGATGGCGGGGCTCGGCGCATACAGGTCGAGCGCGGCCGTGCCCCCCTTGCCGGCCGGACCGGCGGGCGGCGACCTGGAACGCCGCTCCTGGCGGGACGCGACGGCTTTCCCTGGGTCAGAAGGTTCCGGGGTGGACGGTGCGCATGACGTCGTCGAGGACCTTGTCGAGGGGTGCCTGGCCGTCGGTGGCCCGCCATGCTCTGTTCGCGGCCTCCAGGCAGGCGAGTGCGGCACCGATGATCGCCTCGGGGCGTGCGTCGATACCGGCCTCGGTGGAAGTGGGGCCAAGACGGTCGGCGATGTG
>NZ_JALKFY010000420.1:0-678 GCF_023242985.1 Frankia sp. Mgl5
TGTACTACGCGGCGCCGCGCCCGGTCGTGGAACGCGACGGCGCTCTGATCATGGTGGATGACGACCGGATGCGGCTGAAGCCCGGAGAGGTGCCGCAGCAGCGCAGCGTGCGGTTCCGGACGTTGGGCTGCTACCCGCTGACCGGCGCGGTGGAGAGCACCGCCGAAACCCTCCCAGAGATCATCCAGGAGATGTTGTTGACGACGAGCTCGGAACGCCAGGGCCGGGTCATCGACCATGACTCGTCCGGGTCGATGGAGAAGAAGAAGCAGGAGGGGTACTTCTGATGGCGCACGCGGCCAGCGACCTCGTCGCGGACGACATCGAGGCGTATCTCAATCTGCACGAGCACAAGAGCATGCTGCGGTTCATCACCTGCGGCAGTGTCGACGACGGAAAGTCGACGCTGATCGGCCGGCTGCTGTACGACTCGAAGCTGGTGTTCTCCGATCATCTCGCCGCGTTGGAAGCGGACTCGAAGAAGGTCGGCACGCAGGGCGACGGGCTGGATTTCGCGCTGCTGGTCGACGGGCTCGCCGCGGAACGTGAGCAGGGCATCACGATCGATGTGGCGTACCGGTTCTTCTCCACCGAGCGGCGGAAGTTCATCGTCGCGGACACCCCCGGGCACGAGCAGTACACCCGGAACATGGTCACCGGGGCGTCCACCGCGGATCT
>NZ_JALKFY010000827.1:0-87369 GCF_023242985.1 Frankia sp. Mgl5
CGAAGACGAGCAGGGAGATCAGGACCGGGGCCTGGTAGGCCCAGGGCGTCAGTCGGGCGCGGACGGCGGCGGCGGGGGCGCCCCCGGTCGGGGTCGCCCCCCCCGCCCGCCGGGGGCCGCCCGCCACCCCCCGGCGCCCGGACCAGGATCGCTCGTGAGCCGCCCGCTCGGTGGCTCAGCCCGGCTCAGCCGATGAAGGCTCTGACCTGGCTGGCCACGGTGTTGTCGTCGTGCAGCTCGGAATGGCCGAGGCAGCCGGCGGCGGTGTTCGTGGCACCCGAGAGGGCGACGCTGGAATCCGGATTGATGGTGTCGTCGCAGGACGACCACCACGTACCGTAGTTGACCGCGCCCGGAGTCTCGTCACCGGAGTTCAGGGTGTTCAGGAAGGACGATCCCGGGCTCATCTCCGAGCAGGCCGTGTAGAGCCATCCGCACAGGGTCGCGGTGCTGGTCCCGTGGTTCGGGCCACCCAGCGACACGAAGTCGTCGACGACGGACGTCCCGCCGAGGTTCTTGAGGTAATAGCGCGAGGACAGCGCGCCCATGGAGTGGGTGACGAGGTCCACCTTGGCCGCGCCGGTCGCGCTGCGCACGGAGGAGACTGTGGCGGCCAGCTGGTTCGCGGTCGTCACGTTCGACTGGTGCGAGTCATAGCCGAAAATGACCAGGTCGGACGACGACCAGCCGTTGGCCTGGAAGTCGGCGACCATGTCGGTCCAGGTGGATGTCGATCCGTTGAATCCGTAGACGAAGATGACGGGTTCATGTGTCGCCGCGGAGGCGGCGGTCGACGTGCCCAGCAAAGCTGCGGCGGCGACCGCGAGAGCGCCAAGGATCCTGGCCGCTCTGGACATGGGAACTCCTGTCGTTGCGGGGTCAGCGCAGCAAGCCTCGCACCCCCGCGGGGAGCTCCCTTTGAATCCGTGGGACGTTCACCAACGGTTGCCTTCACGGCCAACCAGCCGTTGAGGCGGCACCGCCGCGGAAATCCTCGTGGAATTCCAGCGTAATTCGCACCGAACCCGGAGAACAATATGCTCTCGCCGGATCAGGAGACCTTTTGCGCCGGTCGCATCACGATGTCGGTCACCTCGACGCGACGCGGCAGCTCCACGACCGAGAGCACCATCGCCGCGACGTCCTCGGGCTGCATGAGGGCCTCGGGATCCCAGTCCCGACCCTCCGTCTCGAAGATCTTCCGTTGCATCGCGGTGGCCGTCCGACCAGGCAGGATGGTGCAGACCCGCGGCCCCTTCGGCCCCAGCTCGCCGCGCAGGCTGTCCGCGATCGCGCGCAGCGCGTGCTTCGTCGCGGCGTACTGGCCGACCTCCGGGCTCGCTGACAGGCCCTGGGTGGAGTTGACGAAGATGATGTCGCCCAGCGTGCGAGTGAGATCGGGTAGCAGCAGCTGGGTCAGCGCATACGGGGCCCGCAGGTTGACCGCGTACTGATCGTCAAGGTCGGCGAGACTCGCCATCGTCATCGGACCGCTGTGGTAGACCCCGGCCGAGTGGACCAGCACGGAGATCTCCCCGAGCTCCGCCCGGGCCGTCTCGACGAGCCGCTCCCGGCCGTCGGCGTCGGTGATCTCGGTGGCGAAGACGCGCAGGTCGACCCGGCCGGCGGCGGCCGTGCGCGCGAGTTGGGACAATGCCGCGCCGTCCCGCCCCGTGGCCAGGACGGATGCCCCGGCGGCGGCGAGGTCGAGCGCGATCGCGTGACCGATGCCGCTGGAGGCACCGGTCACCACGGCCGCCCGGCCCGTCAGGCGGCCCGGGGGCGAGAAAACTCCGTTGAGCGGCGACCGCACCATGGGAGACGAATAACCCTTACGTTAGTGGAAGGTTCAGTCAGCCTCACCCTACGACGAAACTCGCGGCACCGGTCCAACAGGCCCGCCGTGCCGCGCGACGGAGTCGGAATCCCCTGGGGACAGGGCCGACGAGGGTGACGAGCCGTGCGCCGACGGCGCCCGCGAAGCCGGCGGAACTGACGGCGTGAGCATCGCCCGCAGGGCCGCCCGGTCTGTCTTGAGCATGCTGGTGAGCGGGACCGCCGGGACGATCCGCACCTCACGCGGGTACCGCAGCGGCCCGAGCCGCTCCCGCCCGAACCGGACAAGTGCCTCCGCCGAGACGCCCGCGCCCGCGCCCGGGCCCGGGCCCGGGCCGAGCTGGACGAACGCGACGATCTCCTCGCCGAGCCGGCGGTCGGGGCGGCCCACCACGGCCACCTCGGCGACGTCCGGGTGCTCCCGCAGCGCGTCCTCGACGTCCCGCGGGTAGATGTTGAACCCGCCACGGATGATCAGATCCTTCATCCGGTCGACGAGGTACAGGAAGCCGTCCCGGTCAAGGCGGCCGACGTCGCCGGTGTGCAGCCATCCGGTACGGATCGTTTGCGCGGTCGCCGCGGGATCACGCCAGTAGCCCAGCATGACGCCCGGCCCGCGCACGCAGATCTCCCCGACTGGCGAACCACCCGCTCCCCCGGGCGGGCCGTCATGGTCGCCGTCGGTGGCGTTCAGGGCCTCGATCCGGAGCTCGACGCCGGGTGCCGGGCGGCCGACGCTGCCCAGCCGGGTCCGCCCCGGTGGCATCACCGTGACGATCGCCGACGCCTCGGTGCAGCCGTAGCCCTCCACGAGCTCGACCCCGGGCAGCCGGCGCGCCCATTCGTCGGCCACCTCACGCGGCAGCGCCGAGCTCCCGGAGACCACCTGGCGCAGCGACGACAGGTCGTAGCCGTCGAGATCCTGGTCCAGGATCATCCGGGCCATGGCGGGGACGATCGCCGTCTGCGCCACCTGGTGCTCCACCACCAGCTCCAGGAACCGGACGGGCTCGAACCAGCGCATCAGGACAGCCGTCGCCGGCGTCTCGGCGTAGGTGGCCATGACGCTCACGGTCATCCCGTAGACATGCGACATCGGCAGGGGCAGCAGGCCGGGCAGGCCCTCGCCCAGCCGCATCGAGTGCACCGCCCACGCGGCCGCCGAGACGTTGTCATGGGAGAGCACCACGCCCCGGGCGCGCCCCGTCGTCCCCCCGGTGTAGAGCAGCGCGGCCATACCGGACGGGTCGACGTCCACCAGGTCGGACTCGGCCGGGGCCTCCAGCTCGGCGAACAGCAGCACCGGTGGCCCGGCGCGGTCGGCGGGCGCGGGCGCGGGCTCGGCCTGCTCGGCCAGCACGACGGCACGCAGCGCGGGCAGGCCCCGGGCCGCCGCGCGGACCTTGTCCAGGAAGTCCGGGGTGGTCACGACGAACGAGGCGGCGCTGTCGGCCAGCACGTGACGCAGGTCCGTCTCCCCGAGCAGGAACAGCACCGGTGTGACGGCCGCGCCGGCCCACCAGGCCGCCTGGTAGGTGATGCCGACCTCGGGACAGTTCGCCATGCAGACCGCGACCCTGTCCCTCGGCGCGAGCCCGGCCGCGCGCAGCCCGCCGGCCAGGCGCCGGGCGCGGGCCGCGAGCTGCGCGGCCGTCCAGCGCTGCTCCTCGAAGATCAGCGGACCGGTGCCGCCGGTCCGCTCGATGGACAGCTCGGCCAGCCGGCCGAGGCTCGTGCCCGAGGGCACCGCCGTGGGCGTGGACGCGATCATTCGGTAGGAACGATCATTCGGCGGCCTGCCCTCTCTCCGCGGGACGCGACACGGAGAGCACATCGTCCCTTGCCAACAGCGACCAGGCCAGACGAGGCCACGCACCGAAACGGGAGCACCGCCGACGGACGACGGACGACGGACGACGGACGACGGACGACGGACGACGGACGAGTGTCAGGAGCCGATCAGGTCCGAGATCCGTCCAAGGTCCGTGATCTCGCCGTCCTGCACCTTGTACAGGTAGACGGTCGAGCGCTTGAGCTCGCCGTTCTCCTCGAACTCGATCTTCCTGGTGAGGCCGTCCCAGCTGACGGTGCGGAAGGCCCGCGCGACGGACTCCCGGCTGATGTTGTTCCCGAGCCGCTTCAGGACGTCGACGACGGCCCAGGTGGCGTCGTAGGCCTCCCCCGAGTAGGTCCCGGGCAACGCCCCGCCGTTGACGTCCTTGTACGAGGCCACGAACTCCTTCGCCGCCGAGTCGGTGTCGACGTCGCTGCAGGCGCACGAGAAGTAGGCGCCCTCGGCGGCAGCCGCGCCCGTCCGCGTGACGAAGTCCGGGTCGCGGGTCGCGTCCCCGCCCATGACGGTGCCCGTGAAGCCACCGTCCTCGAGCGCCTTGTTGAGCAGCGCGAAGTCGGCGTACTGACCGGAGTAGAAGAGTACGTCCGGCGCCTCAGCGATGATCTTCGCTGCCTCGCGGGTGTAGTCCCGGGCCGGGTCGACGCCGCCGTGGACGACGTCGACGCCGTCGGAGAACAGCTCCGCCTCCAGCGCGGTCGACAGGCCGATGCCGTACTCGCTGCGGTCGTCGACCGAGTACACCTTCCCCGCGTCGAGGACGGTGGAGATGTAGTCGGCCGCGGCCCGGCCCTGCACGGAGTCGGGGGCGACGACCCGGTAGAAGGTGGTGAAGCCGAGGTCGGTGAGCGCCGGGGCGGTGGCGGACGGGCTGACCGAGAGCAGGCCGGCCTCGCTGTAGAACGGCTCGCTGGCCTCCGTCGCGTCCGAGAGCATCGGGCCGATGACGGCCACCGCGTCGGAGTCGTCGATGAGCCTGCGCGCGGCGGCCGGCGCCCGCTCGGGTGACCCACCGTCGTCGGAGGAGACGAGCTCGACCCGGAACGGCAGGCTGGCGTCCGCGTTGATCTCCTCGATCGCCGTGCGCACCCCGTAGAGGGCGTTGACGCCCAGCTGCTCGTCGTCGCCCGACAGCACGCCCTGGAACCCGATGGTGACCGTCCGGCGGCGATCGCCGGACGAGGAGACACCGTCACCGCCGCAGGCCGCGACGATCATCACCGTCATGGCGGCGGCGACGATCGCGCCCAGGGCCGGTCGCCTGATCATGCTGTCTCTCCTCCGGTTTCACCGCCGCCCGCGGGCAGTCCGGCACCTGATTCTCGACGGCGAGCCGAGGGGGAGGCCCGGCCGCGGCCCGGAGTCCACGGAGCCCGTCCCACCCGCCGCCGAGATGTCGCAGACCCAGTCCTACGCGACGTCGACCTGCCGCATGGCACGAACGGCCCGATCGGGCCGCACGCCCGGGCCGGGCGGTCAGGCCGGGCGGGGCTCCCAGTCGGGCGGGCTGGTGCCCAGCGAGGCGGGCGCCATCGTCCAGGCCGGTGCCCGGCCGTCGACCGTTCCCGGTGGGGCCACGTAGGAGAGCTCCCCGAACTCGCTGCGCAGGCGCCGGCAGAACTCCTCCGCGTCGGCCCGGGTCGGGTCCGGGGCGGCGAGGGTGTCGTGGTGGCCGAGGCTCTGCAACCACCGACCGGTCTGGGCCAGCGAGACCCGCACCTGCCAGCTGCCGCCCTCCACCGCGCGCCGGGCCAGCGCCGACAGCACGCCGTGCGCCGCCAGATACCCGGTCGCGTGGTCGAGAGCCTGGGCGGGCAGCGGACGGGGCGCTTCCTCCCCGCTGGCCTCAGCCTCCGCCCACGAGATGCCCGACGCCGTCTGGACCAGGCTGTCGAAGCCCCGCAGGCCGCTCCACGGCCCGCTCCGGCCGTAGGCGCTGATCGTCGCGACGACGATCCCCGGGCGCAGGCGCGCCAGCGCGTCCGGACCGAAGCCCAGCCTGTCCAGGGCGCGCGGGCGGTACGCCTGGAGCACGACGTCCGCCGTCGAGACGAGCTCCTGCAGTCGGCGGGCGTCCGCGGCGACGCGCAGGTTCAGGAAGGTGTTGCGCTTGCCGAACCCGGTGTCCATCAGCGCCGACCGGACCTCCGGCAGATGCGCGGCGCCGACCCGCAACACCTCGGCGCCGTGGGCGGCCAGCGTCCGCCCGCAGACCGGGCCGGCGATGACCCGCGTCATGTCCACCACGCGGATACCCTCGGCCGGCAGGTCCGCCGGCTCGGGCCGCAGCGCGGGGGCGTCCCCGATCCGCTCGGTCTCCAGCACGGGCAGCTCGGCGACGGCCTTGGCCTGCCGGTGCGCCCGCCACTCGTCCTCGTCACGCGCCATCGTGGCGCACATCCCCATCGCCTGGAGCTCGAGCTCGAGGGACTCGGCCTCGAAACGGGCCACCGACCGCTCGACCGCCGCCCGGTCGTTCGGCGTGTCGAGCAGTTCCAGAATGCCGTTGCGATGATGCGGGAAGTTGCAGTGCAGCTGGATCCACCGGTCGTCGGCCGTCCGGTAGTAGCCCGAGATCGGGTCCCAGGGGTTGGGCAGCGGACGTCCGTCGAGCCGCAGGTACCGCTCGCTGCGGAAGGCCGCGCTGGCGTGCCGGGTGTCAACGGTGACCGCCGGCTGGGACGGGCTCCCGTTGCGCGCGGCCAGTAACCGGCCCGCGCCGACGGACGCGGCGGCGACGCTGGCCGTCGCAATGGTTGTCACCCGGTAAAGGCTCGGCAGGACGTCCGGGGGGCCGGTCACGGTCAGGCGTTCGGTGACTCCCGGTTCGTCGACGAGCGTCGCGACCTGGGCGGCGATCATCGAGTTGTCGGACATATCCCCATCCTGTAAAGCAGATCACGCGTGTCGCCTGATGTGTCACCGGACGAACCGTCCGGGCTACTCCCGCCCCCAGACCATGTCCCAGAGTGAGGCTTATGTGACGGACAGCATTGCACACCCACGCCATCACGCGCACGCGACACCGCTTTCAGGCACGTCAAACCACCTGACCAAGCGCCCGCCAACCCCCGGACACCGGACGGGCACCGCGGCCGGAAGCCTGGAACCCGCTCACCGGCCCGCGCTCACCGGCACTCACTGAACCACCACGGCCGGGCCCCGACGGGACCGGGGCCGGCAAGCCGGACGGCCGAACACCTCAGGAGGCGGACGGCAGGAACGGGCGCAGCCGACCGACCGGCACCCCGCCACCGAGCACCGCGGGAGCGGCCAGGGCGTCGAGCCTGCCGGCGTCCAGGCCCACGGCGGCGCCCGGGCCCGGGGTGGGGTCGAGCGCGCCGATGCGGCGCAGCGCGGTGACCAGGACCGGCATAGCCGCACGCTGGGAGCCGTCCTCGATCTTGACCGCCACCGCGTACCCCGCCGCCGTCGCCGCGACGGTGACCCCCTCGGCGCCATCCTTCGCGATGATCCACGGGGCGGCGAGCATCAGCTCCGTGTCCGGTCGCCCCGGACCGCCGATGAGGGCCGGGAAGGCCCGCATCGCCGCCGCGACGCGCTGCCGAGGCGAGCGCGGGCCGGCGGCGGCGAGGGCGATCTCGCGCATCCCGCGGGCGAGGCCGAGCAGCGGGATGCCGAACAGCGGAGCACCGCAGCCGTCCACCGCGGTGGACGTGATCGTGGCACCGGTGAGCTCCTCGATCACGGCCCGGATCCGACGCTGCAGCGGATGCGCCGGGTCGGTGTAGCCGGCCACCGGCCACCCGGCCGCGACGCAGGTGGCGATCATCCCGGCGTGCTTGCCGGAGCAGTTCATCAACAGCCGTTCGGGCCCGCCGCCGGCGGCCAGGTGCCGCTCGTGGGCGAGCCGCCCGATGGGGAGGTCGGCGGGGCAGGCCAGGGCGTCCTCGCCGCGCCCGGCCGCCGCGAGCACGGCCCGCACGGCCGCCAGCTGCTCGGGCTCACCGCTGTGCGAGGAGGACACGATCGCCAGCAGCTCGGACGGGATTCCGTCGCCCCGCTCGGAGGCGGCCCCGCGGTCGGGATCGCCGGAGCCGGAATCTCCGACGCCGGAGGCGGGATCGCCCGCACCGGAAACGGCGGTAGCACGGGAAGCGGCGCCCGCACCGGAGCCGAACGCCGCGTCGAGCCCGGCGAGCAGCATCCCGACGGCCTGCATCGGCTTCACCGTGGACCGCGGGGAGATCACCGCGGTCGGGTCGCCGACCGACAGCACCACCGCGCCGGCCGGGTCCAGCCCGACGACGGTCCCCCTGATCCGGCTCTCGATCAGAACCGTGGCCATCCCGGTGTCGGTGTCGCGGTCGGTGGCGGTGGCGGTGGCGGTATCGGTTTCGCGGTCGGTGGCGGTGTCGCGCTCGATCCACGCGACCACCGGCGGGGCCGCGCCTCCCCCGGACTCGCTCATGATCCGAAATCGTTCATGATCGCGAATCCGTCATGCACATCAGGGTATGCGCGCTCCCCGACGCCGCCCGGGACCCGCACCCGAGCGATCCGCCCGGCCGGCGGCCACGGCTCCATCAGTTGCCTTTTCCAACTAACTACGCGCACACTGGGAACACCAGTGAGTTTGGTTTTCGAACTCACTCTTGGAGAAGGAGCCTCCGATGCGTGACGCCGTCGTCGTCGAAGCGGTGCGGTCCCCGATCGGGCGGGGACGCGCCAGCGGCAGCCTCGCCCCCGTCCACCCCATCGACCTGCTGGCGCACAGCATCTCCGCGGCCGTCGAGCGGTCCGGCGTCGATCCGGCGCTGATCGACGACGTCATCGCCGGCTGCGTGACCCAGAGCGGGGAGCAGGCCGCGAACATCGCCCGCTGGGCGACCCTGGCCGCCGGACTGCCCGAGTCGGTGCCCGGGACCACCGTCGACCGCCAGTGCGGCTCGTCCCAGCAGGCCGTCCACTTCGCCGCGCAGGGCGTCATCGCCGGCGCCTACGACATGGTTCTGGCCTGTGGCGTCGAGTCGATGGGGCGGGTCCCGATGGGCTCGGCGACGCTCCCCGGAGACAGCCACGGCACCCGGATCAACGCCCGCTACCCGGACGGGCTGATCTCGCAGGGCATCAGCGCCGAGCTGATCGGCGCGCGGCGGGGCCTCGGCCGTGCCGAGATGGACGAGTTCGCCCTCGCCAGCCACCAGCGCGCCGCCGCCGCGGCCCGGGACGGCCTGTTCACCCCGGAGATCGCGCCGGTGAAGGTCACCGGGCCGGACGGGTCGGTCGTCGAGTTCTCCGCCGACGAGGGCATCCGCCCGGCGTCGAGCACGCAGGCCCTCGCGGGTCTGCGCCCGGCCTTCTACGACGAGGCCACCGCCGCGCGTTTCCCGGAGATCGGCTGGAACGTGACGGCCGGCAACGCCTCGCAGATCAGCGACGGCTCCGCCGCGCTGCTGATCACCACCTCGGAGCGGGCCCGCGAACTGGGGCTGCGCCCGCTCGCCCGGCTGCACAGCTTCGCCGTCGTCGGCGACGACCCGTTCCTGATGCTGCGCGGCGTCATCCCCGCCACCCGCCGGGTGCTGGAGCGCTCGGGCCTGAGCCTGGACGACATCGACCTGTTCGAGGTGAACGAGGCCTTCGCCGCGGTCGTGCTGGACTGGCGCGCCGAGATCGGCGCACCCGCGGAGAAGGTCAACGCCCGGGGCGGCGCGATCGCGCTCGGCCACCCGCTCGGCGCCAGCGGCGCCCGGATCATGACGACCCTCGTGCACGCGCTGCACCAGACCGGCGGCCGGTTCGGGCTGCAGACGATGTGCGAGGCGGGCGGCCTCGCGAACGCGACCATCATCGAGCGCCTCTGATCAGGCACCCCTGACAGGCGCATGCTCCGGGTGGGCGATCGGCCGGCGCCGCGGCCGATCGCCGGCCTATCCTTGGCCGGTGCCCGCATACGAGTACCGATGCCGTGTCTGCGACGCGTCCTTCGAGGTCCGCCGCGGAATGAACAGTGACACGACCGCACCGGCGCCCTGCCCCGCCGGCCACGCCGAGACCTCACGGGTCTTCTCCGCGGTCGCGGTGAGCCGCGGCGCGTCCGCGCCCGCGATGGCCACGGCGCCGGCCACCGGGGGCGGCGGAGCATGCTGCGGCGGCGGCTGCTGCGGCTGACAGCCACACCACCGCAAGCAGGTTCGGGGCCCGGCAGTCAAGCCAGGCCCCGGTCGGGCCGACCGAAACAATGTGTGGCGGCTGAGAGTGTCCATGGACTCACTCAGCCGCCACGGTTGTGTTGGAATCACGCCAGGGGTGAGTGCGTCCCGGTTAGGGATGAGCGTCGTCGTGCGGGCGGGTCGTGCGGGCGGCGGGCGGCGGGCGGCGGTGCGTGCGTGCGGCTCGGCTACGGGTGCCGACATCCACCTGGCGGTCGCGTTGACCGCCGACGGCGGCCGCGCGCTCCGCGTTGAGCCGCCTGGTGATGATCTGCAGGGTCTCGTCGCGCTCCCGCTCGTCGAGGCCGTCCGCCAATGTTGCCAGCAGGTCGGAGGATCCCGGCCCGCACACACCGCCCAAGGTCCCAGCCATGGCTGTCCCCTACCCACCTCTGCGGTCCGGCACGCCTTGGCATGGCGGTTTGCGCGCCACTCCAACTACGTAAAGTAATTAACGGCCCCGCCGGCGGGTGGGCCATGGCCAGCCACTGACGGCTGGTCACCGGACCACCACTGGTCGCCGGCCAGCCGCCAGTGGCCCACTAGTCGCCGGCCGGACGGTCGCGCCGTGCCCGGCGCTGGACGCGGCGGGCTGTCGTACCTCCCGTCCGTGCCAGCCCGCGGGCCACCCGGGCGGCCTCCCGCCGGCCGACGACGGCGGCGCGGCGGGCACCGGCCCGGATCTCCTCGGTCGGGATCCGCCAGTCGACGCCTGGACGGCCGAGCACCAGCCCCGTCGCGGCGATCAGCGTCCAGAATCCGAAGACGGCCCCCACCGCGAACAGGTCCAGCGCGCCCACCAGTGCCGAGGCGACGAGCAGAACACCCGCGCCGACAAGCCCGAAGGCGACCGGATGCGCGCCCACCCACCCGGACACCCCGTTCCCGCGCCGCGCGGCCGCGGACCGGGCCGGAGCCGGACGACCCGAAACCCGGCGAGCCGAAGCCGCGCCGGCCGTGGCCGGGCGAGCCGTGGCCGGGCGAGCCGTGGCCGGGCGAGCCGTGGCCGGGCGAGCCGAAGCTTGTCGGGCCGGTGCCTGGCGGGCCGGTGCCCCACCAGCCGAAGCGGGGCGAGCCGGTGCCTGACGGGCCGGTGCGGGCGCACGCGCGCCCTCCGCGTCGACGGGGTCGGGGCGCACGCCGATCGGGCTGGGTACCTGCGGGCCGCCGAAGGGCCGGCGCCGCGGGCGGGAGCGTCGTTCCAGGACAGGACCATCCATGCCAGCGTCTGTGCCCGTGCTCCGGAGCGTCATGCCTGCCTCGCCCACCGATGTGCCCCCTCACCCGCGACGTTCCTCACCCCGGTTCCCGGTTTACGGCGCCAGCGCCCCGCACCCGCGACTCGCCCGCGTGCCCTGCCCGGCGCGGGCTCAGTACCGGTGCGACTCGACGTGTGAGTCATCGCGCAACGCGCGCCAGAGCTGGCCCAGCGAGGTGAACTGGACCCCCTCGGGCGCCGCGCGGACCTCGTCGACCACCCGGTCCGGCGCGTGCTGGTGGCGCAGGTGGTCCATCACCTCGTCCCGCTCGGCGGGGAAGACCGCGCGCCCGAGCCAGCGGGCCAGCTCCGAGCGTTCCTCGACGTCCACCGTCGTCATCCCGGGCGGAGCACTGCCGAGGACGCCGGCGCTGTCCGGGCGGGAGGCGAGCGCGGGGGCGTCCTCGCCAGGCGGTTCCGGTGACCTCCATTCCCCTGCTCGGGTGTCCCGGCGCGCGCGGACGATGCCCGCGACCTCGTGGGCCATCAGCTCGTCGCGCTTGGGCCCGTGCTTGGCGCTGCCACGATCCATCGACATGCGGCGTCCTCTTTCCTCGTGATGCCTTCGTCGCGTTCCTCGTGAAGCCCTCAGCCCTCTGGTACCCGAAACGCGGGGGAAGGTGCCTAGACGGAGGCCGGAACCGCCGCGGCCGGGTCGAGCCGGGCGCTCACCTCGTACAGCGCGAACGCCTTCCCGATCACCGGACGGGCCACATTGCGCACCGGGACACCACCGGCCGTCCGCCCCTTCTCCGTCCCCCCGTGGGCGTGCCCGTGCAGTGCCAGCTGGGCGCCGCCGGCGTCCACCGCCTCCGCCAGGTGGTAGCTGCCGAGGAAGGGGAAGATCTCCGGCCGCTCGCCCGCGAGGGTGTCGGGGACGGGCGCGTAATGAGTGAGAGCTACCCGCACGTCGCACTCCAGGCTCTCCAGGGCTGCTCGCAGACCCGCGCTCACCTCCTTGGTGTGCCGGACGAACGCCTTCATCTGCGGCTCTCCGAAGTCGCTGCCGCTGGCGCCCGCGAAGCCTCCGCCGAAGCCCTTGACCCCGGCGACGCCGAGGCGGCACCCGCCGGCCCGAACCAGCGCCGCGGAGCCCTCGAGCATCTCGACACCGGCCTGCCCCAGTACGGCGGCCACCTCGTCGGCCTGATCGCTGTGGTGGTCGTGGTTGCCGAGGACGCCGATCACCGGGATCTCCGACGTCGCGAGCTCGCCCGCGGCGACCTCGGCCTCGGACACCCGTCCGTGCTGGGTCAGGTCACCGGCGACGAGGAGGACGTCGGCCAGGTCGCCGATCCCGGCCAGGCAGGGCGCGAAGGACCCACGCGAGTCGGTGCCCAGGTGGATGTCCCCGACCGCGGCGATCCGGATCACGACACACTCTCCATCGTCGACGGTGAGTCGCGCTTCGACACGACGACGTCGTTGCGGACGGGCCGGCCGGGCACGGCGTCGGCCAGCACCGCGTCGACCGCGCGGCGGCGGGCCTCGGTGGCCACCTCCCCGCGCACGGTGATCCCCTCCGGGCCGACGGCGACGTCCAGGCCGAGCTCGGCGACCCGCGGATCCTCCGCCAGGCGCTCGTGCAGGTCACCGGCCAGGTACTCCGCCGGCTCGGTGACGTCCAGGACGGCGACCGGCTCGGCGGCGCCCACGACACCCACCCCGTCCGCGGCATCCACGGCGCGTGCGACGCGCGGCGGGGTGACGACGTGCGGTGGGATCAGCTTCAGCCGGGTGGCGACCAGCAGCGCGGCCTCGGCGAACGGCGACTCGGCGGTGGCCCGGCGGACCTGCTCCCAGTCGACCTGCTCGCGCATCGCGCGGATCATGGGGATCACGCGACCGAGGTCGCAGTACCGCTCGTCGAGGGCGAGCAGGGTCATCTCGAACCAGTCGGTGGCGTCGAGGACGGGCATCCGGACCGAGTCGACGGACATCTCGCTCGAGCGGGCCAGCATCTCGTCGGTGACCGCCCGCCCGACCGGGTGATGGATCAGGTCGACCAGGACGTCGCCGTCGAAGACCTTGGTCAGCCAGTCCTCGGGCGGGTCCACCGGGCGCAGCCCACCGCCGCAGAGAACCTCCACGGCACGCGGGACGTCCGCCTCGCGGAGCATGAAGTCCACGTCGTGCACGGGCTCCGGCCCGCCGCGGGCCCAGCACGCGTAGCTGCCGCCGAGCGCGAAGGGGATCTCCGCCTCTTTCAGCGTCACGGCGACACGTTTGAGACTTTCCCGCAGACCGCGGGGCGCATCATCCATGACCATCGGGGTACCCGCGCCGATCGTCCTGACTCCCCGAAGGCCGCATCCGGTGCCGGGACCCCCCGCATCGGGCGGCGCGCGGGCGCATCACCGTCAATTCGGACACAACAGCGCGGCAGCACCTCAGTGACAGAGCCGGCCCCATGTCGTGTTCACGACACGTACGCACACGGTCTTCCGGCGGCGGCAACTGCACACGGCCGACGCCGTTCCACCGCCTACCGCTTCCGCGGAACGCCGGTCGGAAGGCGCTCCGGCGCCCACGCCCGGGCCGTTGTTCACGGCCGAGACGAAGAAGTGCGCCTTGTTGTTCCCGCGCGGGACGGGCGTGACGTACGCATCCCTCAGAGCGAGGAGTGTACGCACCATCCGGTAGCCGCCGACGACATTTCCCGACATAGGTCCCGCGGACATATGCACTCCCGCAGTCGCCACACGCCGCCGTGCTGCGCCGGAGCGTGCTTTGAAGCCGCTGGTCCCGCGCTTCGACAACGGCCCTGACGGGCTACGCCGAGCTGTCGGCGATGACACTGTCGGGCCAGTGGAAACTGTCCATCCGGCATAGCTCGGCCCGTGCGGCGGCGCGGTCGACGCGGGCGGTGAGACCCTACGGACACCACGAGAGACACGCGGCGCGGCGACCGATGACCGGTCGGCGGATATCTTTCGGCGAGTAGTGATGTTTTGACGCATGCCGGATGAGTTACCCGTTCCGGGGGGTCGTCCTGGCTCGATTCCTCCGGCTTGCCGGCAACGGGCGTAGAGATGCGAGATGATGACCAACGCGAAGCCCTGCCGTCGCGCGCTCGAACGTCCCCGCCCTCCAGCCCGGAATGGAACGAAGCCCTGACCCCGCCCGCACGAACCGAGCATGTGACCATCGAAACCGGTGAGGACGCCGTGAACCAGCGATACCCGGGACCGAGACGGCCGGCCGAGGAGACCGACCCCGGCCGCGCGCGGCCCGTAGCAGACCTGTCGACACACCCCGGACAGCTTGCCCGCCGTCTGCAGCAGGTCACATATCAACTGTGGACCGCCACTGTGTCCACCGAGACAACCCCGCCACAGTTCGTGGTTCTCAACAGCCTGCTCGCCGACCCCGACATCGACCAGCGCACGCTGGGCGAACGGGCGTCGCTGGACCGCTCCACCGTCGCCGACGTGGTCGCGCGGCTGGTGCAGCGGGGGCTGATCCGCCGCGTGCGCGATCCCCGTGACGGCCGCCGCAACGTACTGCGGCTCACGCAGCGCGGCGAATCGACGCACAGCCACGTCGCTGGGCGGGTGGAGCGGATGAACGACCTCCTGCTCTCCCCGCTCTCGGCGGACGAACGCACCGCTCTGCTCTCCATGCTGACGCGGATCGTCGAGTCCGTGCCGGCGATCTCGGCGGCCGAGGGGAACGCCGCCGTCTGACAGCAGGATCGGCCTCACCACCGACAAGATCCGATCAGCACCGGATCCGGCTACTAAAAGTAGTGAGGCCGACACCCATCGCCTAGGTTGAGAGGGGTCCACCCCTCCGATCAGGCCCAGGCGATGGGAACGATGTCCCGCAGACGCTCCGCACGCGGCCCGCGCCGCGGCCCGCCTCGCCCGGCGGGCCGTTCCGGGCCGGCGGGAGCCGCGGAACGCCACGAGTCACCGCCGGCGGCGGGTCACAACGACCCGCCGCCGGCGCGGCACGACCCGCCGCAGGCGCGGCACGACCCGCCGCAGGCGCGGCTCCTGGTGGCGGCGGTCTGCGTCCTGGCGATGGCGGCGCTGGGCCTCGGGCTCTTCTCCGATGTCCTGACCCGGCACGTTCTGACCCTCGGCCCTGGCCGGGCCGGTGGCCCGCCGCCCGCAGGCAGCGCCGGGGGACCACCCACGCGGGGCGCCACGGCGGACGAGTCGGAACAGCCCCCCTGGGGCGCTGCGGCCGGTCAGCGGCCGGGGCCGGTGTGGCCACCGCGGGCCGGCAACCCGTCCGATGCCGGGGACACGACCGAGCTCACCCTGACCTTCAGCGGCGACCTGGTCCTCGACCCGTCCAGTGCCCGCGCGGCGCTGGCACCGCTCGGCAGCCTGTTGTCCTCCGCCGACCTCGCGATCTGCCGCGGGCCGGCTCCCACCGCCCACCCGGAGGTCATCGCCGAGGCCCTGCGGCAGGCGGGTTTCGGCGCGTGCGCCACCGCGTCCGGCCGGGCGGGCCGGCTGGGCGGTGCCGGGGTGCGCGGCCTGCTGGACGCCCTCGACGGCGCGGCGATCGACCACAGCGGCACGGCCCGCGAGCCGCTGGACGCCACCACCCTGTCGCTGCTGCCCGTGCGCGGCGCGCAGATCTCGCTGCTGTCCTACACCGAGGACGCCGGAACCGACCCCGCTCCCGGCTCACCCGGAGCGGACCCGCCCGGCTGGACGGTCAACGAGCTGGACCCGGCGCGGATCCTGCGGGACGCCGCCCGCGCCCGCCAGGCCGGCGCCGGCCTCGTCGTGGTCGCGCTGTCCTGGGCCCCCGACCAGGCCGAATCCGCGCGGAGCGCGTCGGCAGGAACAGCGCCGACGGGGACGGCGCCGACGCAGCGGCAGCGGATGACCGCGCGCGAACTGCTCCACTCCCCGCTCGTTGACCTGGTCGTGGGCACCGGCACCGGCACGGTGCTGCCGGTCGAACGCGTCGACGGCAAGTACGTCGCCTACGGGACGGGCTCGATCACCGTCCCGGCAGCGGGCGGCTCCAGCGGCGGTGCCGGTGGCGTCCCCGGCGGCGGCCCTGGCAGGAAAGCAGTCACCGAACCGGGCGTGGACGCCGCCGGGCGGGACCGGGAGCGGGACGGCGCGCTCCTGCACGCCCGGATACGGCGCACGGCGCTCGGCTGGATGGTCGTCGGTCTCACCTACAGCCCGACCTGGACAGGGCCGGACGGCGTCGTCCGCCCGGTAGCGGACGCCCTCGACGACCCGGGCACGTCCGAGGCGTCACGGGCCGAACTGACGATGTCCTGGCTGCGCACCGTGGCCGCGCTGACCTCGCTGGGGCAGGTCGACGGGGTCCGTCCGGAACGGGTGCCGCGCCAGCCCGGGGCCGGTGCCTGACGCCCGGTGCCGATCGACTTCCTCCGCATCCGGCCCGACATCGGAGTGAGCGGTTACTTTGGCCTCCAAGCTGTCGAATCTGGGCCGCGGTACCGCTACCGTCTGATCTCATCGTCCACCTGACCCACGACGGCGCCGGTTCCACAGGCACCCGACACCGGGCACCAACAACCGATCACCTACACCCGATGGTCCGAACCGGTCCGGACCGGCCGGTCCCCTCCTGGGAGGCAGTACCCGTGACCTCGCCCGACACCGCGGCGCTCATATTCAGAATCATCGTCGGCCTCACGCTGGTCGCCCACGGCTACAACCACGTCTTCGGGCCCGGCGGGATCCAGGGCACCGCGGGCTGGTTCTCGAGCATGGGCCTGCGGCCCGGCATCGTGCATGCCTGGACGTCCGGCCTGGTGGAGATCGCGGCCGGCTTCGGGCTCGCCTTCGGCTTCCTGAACTCGTTCAGCGCCGGTGCGATCATGGGGACGATGGTGGTCGCCGGGATCACCGCGCACCGCAAGAACGGCTTCTTCATCTTCAAGCCGGGCCAGGGCTACGAGTACGTGCTCATGATCGCGGTCCTGTGCCTGGGAATCGCCATCCTCGGCCCGGGCAAGGCCTCGCTCGACCACGCGATCGGGATCGACGACGACCTCAACGGCTGGGTGGGCGCGATCATCGCCCTCGTGCTGGGAGTCGGCGGCTCGGCTGGCCTCCTTGTGACCTCGTGGCGCCCGAACAAGCCGGCATCCACGACGCCGGCGTCCTGACCCGCGACCACCCGACCCGCGACCGCCGAGCGGGCCGCGCCACGGACCGGACGACGGATCGCACCATCCGGGTCATGGCGGGCACGGCGGGGTAGGCCCACCCACGTGTACCTGTTCGCCGACCGGCGCGAGGCCGGCGCGCTGCTGGCGGACCGGCTCGCCGACTCCGCCGCGGGCGTGCTCGTCCTGGGCCTGCCCCGGGGCGGCGTGCCGGTCGCCGCCGAGGTCGCGCGCCGGCTCGGCGCCGAACTGGACGCGCTGACCGTGCGCAAGCTCGGCGCGCCCGGCCAGCCCGAGTACGCCATCGGGGCGATCGCGACCGGTGGGATCCGCATCGTGAACGAGCCCGCGGTGCTCCGGCTCGGGCTGGCCCCCGGCGTCGTCGACGCCATCGCGGACAGCGAGGGGCACGAGCTCGCGCGCCGCGAGCACGCGTACCGCGGTGACCGGCCGCCACCCGCGGTCGCCGGCCGCGAGGTGATCGTCGTCGACGACGGCCTCGCGACCGGCGCGACCATGGTCGCGGCCGTGCGGGCGATGCGCTCGGCCGGCGCGGCGCGGGTGACCGCCGCCGTACCGGTCGCCTCGGGTCAGGGGGCGCAGACCCTGCGGCCAGAGGTCGACGCCCTCGTCTGCCTGGCCGTCCCCGACGGCTTCATGGCCGTCGGCCCGTACTACCGCGACTTCGGCGCCACCACGGACGACGAGGTCCGCGGGCTCCTCTCCCCCGCGTGACGCCTCCGGATCGCGGCGATGGTCGCGGTTACTAACCCGGGACGCCCGCGGCGCGGCGGCGGCCGGCCCGCGTCCGCCGCGGGTCCGGGCTGCCCGCGTCGGGGAACCGGCGCAGGTACTCGCGCTCCAGTTCCAGCATCCGCTGAGTGTGGGTCTCGAAGGCGTCCTCGCTCCCGGCCAGGAACGTGTCGTGCCTGGTCAGGTGCAGATGCCGTACTTCACGGACGAGGTCGGAGTCGGAGAGTTCGGGCGCGGGAATTCCCTCGGGGCGGTGGCTCATGAAGGACCACTACCCCGTGCGGACGCGTCTCCCACTCCCCGATGCGCTTCGCGCTCACGCCGGGGCACCACCGGGCAACAGGTCCGGCCCCGGCATCGGTGGGACGGGATCGGGCAGCGGGCTGGGCGGGACGGGATCCGGGTCGGGGGCGGGCGGCACCGGATCGGGCCCCGGGCCCGGCGGCACCGGGTCCGGGCCAGGGCCGGGCGGCACCGGGTCGGGAACCGGGCTGGGCGGGACGGGGTCGGGCCCCGGGCCGGGCGGCGTCACCGCGCGCCAGATCAACTCCGGACCCGCTGCCCCGGCACCATCCCCGGCACCACCCGTGGCGGCTCCGGCGGCGCCCCCTTGGGCTCCGCCCGCGGCTACGCCCCCGCCGTCATCCGGTCCGACGTCCACCCTGTTGATCAACCCCACGCTCCTGGTCCACATGGCCGGAACCTCCTCGTCTCCGCATGCCCCAGACCCGCTCGCCATGCGCCGGCGTCTGGTGATCTCTCTCGTCGCCTACCCGCGTCACCGCGGGGCACACCCCCGTGCGGCCGGTCCGTGACCGCGCGGCCACCCGTCGGCCACCGGTCAGCCACCCGTCGGCCACCGCGGCTTCCCCTCGGCCCGACCGGTCGCGCCATGACGTCGGACGGCCACGCCCAGCGGTCACGGACATCCCTGGTGGGACGCGCCCGGCGGCCCGTGGGCGGCCGTCGCTACGATTCCCGGGATGCTTCGGTCATCTCCGGACAACTCACCTTGATCAACAGGTCGGACGCCCGACCGGCGGTGAGGGATCGCCTCTGTCCGGTTACGTAGGCCTGCGACGTCGACGGGGAGGGTGCCGGTGGTGGAGCCGATCCTCGCGATCGACTACGGCACCTACAGCGCGTCCGCGGCGCTGGTCGTCGACGGCAAGGTGGCCACGGTCCGGGAACCCGCGAGCGGCGCCGCCGGCTGGCCGGCCTCCGTGTTCGCCGATGGTGAGGTGCTGGTGGTCGGCACTCTCGCCGAGCGCCGCAAGCGGATCTGGCCCGCGGCCTACCGCGGCGGGGTCAAACGTGACCTGACCAGGAACGCCGCCGTCACCCTGGACGGCCGCGCCCACCAGCCGGCCGCGCTGGTCACCGCGGTGCTGGCGGCGCTGCGCGTCGAGGCCGAGGTCCAGCTCGCCGGGGAGGCACTGCGCCGGGCGGTCGTGACCGTGCCGGCCAGCTACGACCCGGCCGGGCCGCTGCGGCGGACGATGATCCGGGCCGCCGAGGAGGCCGGCTTCGTCGACGTCGACCTGCTCGCCGAACCGGTCGCCGCAGCCTGGGCGCCGATGGGCCCCGCCGGCCCGCAGCCCGGCAACCTCGTCCTCGTCTACGACCTCGGCGGCGGGACGTTCGAGGCGGCCCTGGTGGTGGTCGGCGAGGACGGCCGCCACGAGCTGCTCGGGCACGCCAGCCTGCACGACTGCGGCGGGCGCGACTTCGACCAGCTGCTTTTCGACGAGATCCTCGGCCATTACGGGCCGGGCCTCGAACCGCTGCTCAACCCGACCGGCGTCGGCGAGGTGTTCCAGACCGCCGCCAGCCGGACCCGCCACGAGCTGCTCGACTTCGCCCGCGCGGTGAAGCACCAGCTCACGGATGTCGCCTTCGTCGAGGACGTCTTCAGCCCCGCCGGCCTGCTCGTCAGCCTGGAACGGGACCGGTTCGACAAGCTCGCCTCCCCGACCCTGGCCCGGACGATGGCCTGCTGCCAGCACCTGCTGGAGAGCACCGGCATCAGCCCGGAGCAGCTCGATGGCGTGCTGCCGGTCGGCGGCTCGTCGCGGATGCCGGTGGTCACCGAGATCCTCGCGGGCCGGCTCGGCGTCGGCACCGACTGGCCGCACCAGCACGTGTTCACCGCGCCGGAGCCGGACCAGGCCGTCGTGCTCGGCGCGGCCTCCTGGGCGGCGACGGTCTCGACCCGGCGCACCGTCGCCGCGCGGCCCGACCCGGTGGTGCGGCCGGCCCGCTGGGACATTCCCGGCGGGCGGGCCACGATGGTCCGCTGGCTGGTCGAACCCGGGGCCCGCTTCGACGCCGGGGCGGTGCTCGCCCGCGTCCGGCTGACCGACGGCGCGCTGTTCGACCTGGCCGCCGAGGGTCCGGGCAGCCTCGTGGAGACCCACGCCGAGCCGGGTTCGGCCGTGCGCGACGTCGACTGGCTGGCCACGACGCTGCCGTCCGGCCCCGCGCCGGCCGGCTCGGCCCGGCCCGCCGACCTGCGCGGATTCGAGCGCAGCAACCGACCGTCCCGCAACGTCGAGGTGACGACGCGGGTGACGCTGACCGGGCACGAACGCGACGTCACCTCCGCCGCGTTCTCCCCCGACGG
Source organism: Frankia sp. Mgl5 (assembly GCF_023242985.1). NCBI lineage: Bacteria > Bacillati > Actinomycetota > Actinomycetes > Frankiales > Frankiaceae > Frankia > Frankia sp. Mgl5. The sequence goes on from NZ_JALKFY010000827.1 coordinate 20,614, forward strand.
CCGCCTGCTCGCCACCACCAGCAAGGACGGCACCCGGCTGTGGGACACGACCACCGGCCGCACCGTCGGGCGGCTGAGCGGGCGCAAGATCTCCGCCGTGCACGGCTGTGCGTTCTCCCCGGACGGCGACCTGCTCGCGACCACCGGCAGCGACAAGACCGCGCGGATCTGGGAGATCACGACCGAGCGGCTGGCCCTCACCCTGGCCGGCCACAAGGGCCCCGTCTACGGCTGCGCGTTCTCCCCGGACGGCCGCCTGCTCGCGACGGTCAGCACGGACCGCACGGTCAAACTGTGGGGGGTCTCGACCGGAACCAACATCGCCACGCTGACCGGGCACCGCGGCTCGGTGTACGGGTGCGCGTTCTCCCCGGACGGCCGGCTCCTCGTCACCGCGGGCGCCGAGTCGACCCTGCTCTGGGACGTCACGATCGGCGAGACGATCACGAGCCTGGCCGGGCACACCAACTTCGCGAACGGCTGCTCGTTCTCCCCCGACGGCCTGCTGCTGGCCACGACCAGCAACGACGGCACCCGCCTCACCGACACCCCGACCGGGACGACCACGCTCACCCTGCCCGGCTCGGCGCAGAGCTGCGCGTTCTCCCCGGACGGCGTCCTGCTGGCGACGGCGAGCACCGACGACACCGCCCGGCTGTGGGACGTCGCCACCGGGACGGCGGTGGCGACGCTGACCGGCCACAGCAGCACCGTCATGGCCTGCGCGTTCGCGCCGTACGGCCTGCTGCTGGCCACCACCAGCACGGACAAGACCGCCCGCCTGTGGGACATCACCTACACGCCGGACGCGGCGCGCTGACCGGGCCGCGGGCCCGGATCTCACGCATCCGATGACCTGGGGTTTTACTCACGATCATCCGGATATAGCCTCCCCTCGGCAGTTCTGGTCTTGATCCGAGGTTGTGGAGGAACAGGCGTGTTCGGGTGGCGGAAGGTCGTCAGTAGTGGTCGCGGTGTCGTCGAGCCCCCGACGCGGCTGATCACTCCGGGGCTGCGGGGCTTCAAGCAGTTCCTGATGCGGGGCAACATCGTCGACCTGGCCATCGCGGTGGTCGTCGGCACGGCGTTCACGGCCGTCGTCCAGTCGCTGGTGAAGAACATCTTCACGCCGTTGATCGCCGCTATCGGCGGCGAGCCGGACTTCTCCAGCCTGACGTTCACCATCAACGACAGCAAGTTCAGGTACGGGGCGTTCATCAACGATGTGATCGCGTTCATCGTTGTCGCGGCGGTGATCTACTTCGTGATCGTCCTGCCGCTCGCCAAGGCGAACGAGATGCGCCGACGCGGCGAGGAACCGGAGCCGCAGGAGGAGCCGGCGATCAGCGACGAGGCGAAGCTGCTCGCGGAGATCCGCGACCTGCTCGCGGCGAACAACAACCCCGCCGCCGCGCCGCTGGCCGGCCAGCCGCCGCAGTACGGCTGACGGACGGCGGCCGGACGGCCGACCCGCCGGGCTGGGCTCGCCGTGGGCCCAGCCCGGCGGCCTCAGACCCGGGGCTCCAGTCGCCGGTCCCTCGAACCCCGGGCGCCACGCGCCGGACGAGCGCCTCAGCCGAGGCGCCGGTCAGGCGTCGAAGCCGGGCTGGTCGCTCGGGCACTCCAGGTCGAGATCCGCGGCGACGGCGCTCGGGACGATGCCACAGCCGACCTCGTAGCTGCCGATCTGGATCAGCTCCCACCCCGAGTCGCCACGGCGCAGGACGCCCTCGGCCCGGTCGACCTCGTCCGTGACGGGCACGAGCTCGACCCAGGCCCAGCTCTGGTCGCTGCGGGCGAGGACGGTGCCCGTGACCCGGTAGCTCTCCGGCGGGACGGCGGATGTGAGGGCGCTGCTCCGGACCGCGTTCACGATCACCGACGACTCCTGCGCCGAGGGCACCACGGTGCCGGGCCCGCCGACGCTCGCCGTGACCACGCCGACCCGCTGCGCGGGCACCGGCGGCGCGACCGAGGTGGACCCCGACACCGCGAACGCCGTGCCGACCGTGACGGCGCCGGCGGCCACGACCGTGGCGGCGGTGACAGCGGGACGCACGGCACGCCGGTGGCCACCGGGGCGGGTGGACCGGCGCGGCGAGGCAGGACTGCGGTGGCGGGCCATGGGGTGCACGTACCCAGTCTGCGCAGATGAACCCGCCAAATCGAGCGAGTTACCGGTCAGGCTGCCGACAGACCACATCCCACCCACTGCACGCATATGATCACGTTGCGGTGCAAGGGATGCCAGTACCACCAGATGCGACATGCCACCTGGTGGACCGGGGTGAGGACACCATCCGGCCCACCGCCGCCCGACTCGGCGACGCGGCTCAGCGGCCTCGATGTCGGCACGATCCCGGTCGACACGGTCCCGGTCCGCACGGTCCCGGACGGTCCCGGTCTGCACGGTCCCGGTCGACATCGGACGGGTTCCAGGTGTGCATTCGTGGGTCTCCTGCTCCTCGGTCGGTCCGCACCGCCCGTGGCCGCGGCACATTCGCCTGGAATGCCGCGGGACGGGGCAGATGGTCGCGGTCACGATCCGGGAGCGGAGCATCGCGCGGCGAGCCTGGCACCCTGCGGGAACGGGTGAGGCCACCACCACCCGCACCGGCTGGGTGCCCGCCTACCGCGCGGCGCCGCCGTCAGGTGAAATGGTCAGTTCCCCGGGCCATCGGGGCAGCAGGGGCGGGGCGTCCGGATCACGGGGCGCGGGGTGTGAAGGAGCGCGGTTGCCGTGTCGGAATCGCCGGGATCGCCGGAGCCGTCCAGGTCGTCGGGGCCGTCAGAGTTGCCGGAGTTGCCGGGCACGGGCACGGGTTCGGGTTCGGGTTCGGGTTCGGGTTCGGAGGAGCCTGCCGTCCGGTTACGGTCGGTGTACCGCACCTTCGACGCCGAGACCGCCCCGGTGCACGCGCTGCGGGGCGCCAGCCTGACCGTGGCCCGCGGTGAGTTCGTCGCGGTGATGGGGCCGTCCGGCAGCGGCAAGTCGACTCTGCTGAACGTCGTCGCCGGGCTCGAGCGGGTCGACGACGGGTCGGTCACCGTCGCCGGCATCGCGCTGACCGCGCTGTCCGAGGCCGACCTCGCCCGGCTGCGCCGCCACCACGTCGGGATGGTGTTCCAGTTCTTCCACCTGCTCGAGGCGATGTCCGTGGCGGACAACGTCGTGCTGGCGGCCCGGCTGTCGGGGGCGGGCCGGCGCGCCGCCGTCCGGCGTGGGCATGACCTGCTCGACCTGCTCGGGCTGCTCGAGCGGGCCGACTCGATGCCGGGCACGCTCTCCGGAGGCCAGCGCCAGCGCCTGGCGATCGCCCGCGCGCTCGCGAACGAGCCGACCGTGCTGCTCGCCGACGAGCCGACCGGAGCACTCGACTCCGCCGGCGCCGCCGAGGTCCTCGATCTGTTCACCCGGCTGCACGAGCGCGGGCAGACCATCCTGATGGTCACCCACGACCCGCAGGTCGCGGCCGGCGCGCAGCGGATCGTCACCATGCGCGACGGTCGCGTCTCCGCCAGCACCAGCGCGAGCGGCGGTGCCGGTGCCGGCACAGGTGCGGCCGGCGGCGCCACGGTTGCGGGCGGCGCCGCGGTTGCGGGCGCCGGCGTCGGCCGTGGGCGGGCCGAGGTGTCGGCGTGACCCACCCGCGGCGCCAGCTCCTCACCGCGGCGGCCCTGGCCGGGGCCGCGGTGACCGCCGCGTGCGCCGCCCCACGGCTGCTCGGCGCCGGAACGCCGCCGTGGTCCGCCCCGCTGGCCGTGGACGCCATCCTGCTCACCGCCGGGGTGGCCGCCGGCTGGGCGCCCCGCGCGCGGCGCCGTTCCGAACGCGTTCTGACCGTCGCCGCCGACCTCGCCTGCCTCGCCGCGATCGCGGCGGTGGGCCTCGCGGGCGCGCTGGCCACCCTCGGGCACCGTCCGCCGGACGGCGGCGAGAGCTTCACCGGCCCGGTCCTGATCGCGGCCGCCCTCGCCGCCGTCCTGGCCGCCGGGGCGCGGGCCCGGACGGCGGCGCTCGTCCGGCACGCCGTGCGGGGCGCCCGGTACGCGCCCGACGACGTCCTGCGGACCTTCGGCGAGGACGCGAGCCGCGGTACCAGCCTGGACGAGGCGCTGGCCGGGCTGGGTGACGCCCTGCGGCGCAGCCTCTCCCTGCAACGGGTGGAGATCTGGACCGGCGCGGCCGGGCGCCTCACCGCCGCCGTCGTGACGCCGGAGAGCCCACCCGCGGCCGCTCCGGACGCCGGTGGGCAGGACGCCGGTAGGCCCGCCGCGGGCGGTTCCGGTGCCGCGGCCGGCGGGCCCGCCGAGGTCGGCTCGGCGATCGCCCTCACCGCCGGTGATCTCATCGTGCTCGCGCGGACCAGGGTGGCGGGGCCCGGGTGGCTGTCGCTGTGGGTCCCCCAGCTCGCCCGCCGGTACCTGGACACCCAGGTACGGGTCGTCCCCGCCCGCGCCGGCGGCGCCCTGCTCGGGATGCTCGTCGCCCAGCGGCCACCGGAGGCCCCCCGGTTCTCCGAGGCCGAGGACCGGATGCTCGCCGAGCTCGGGACACGGGTCGGCACCGTCCTGCACAACCGCCAGCTCGACGCCAACCTGCGCGACGCGCTCACCGACCTGCGGCACGCCAACGAAGAGCTGCGCGGCTCCAGGGCCCGCCTGGTCGCCACCGCGGACGCCGAGCGGCGCCGGATCGAGCGCGATCTCCACGACGGGGCGCAGCAGCAACTGGTCTCGCTCGCCGTCGGCCTCCGGCTGGTCCGCGACCTCATCTCGGACGGTGACTCGGACGGCAGCGGCTCGCACGGCAGCGGCTCGAACGACGGCGACTCGAACGACGGCGACGGGTCCGGGCCCGGCGCGCCGGAACGCGACGAGGACCTGGCCGCCGCCGACGAGCTGCTCACCGCCATGGCCGAGCAGGTGACCGAGACGATCACCGAGGTCCGCAACCTCGCGCACGGCATCTACCCGCCGCTGCTGCGGTCCTCGGGCCTGACCGAGGCGCTGCGGGCCGCCGGGCAGCGTTCCACGGTGGGCGTGACGGTGCGGGCCGACGACATCGGCCGCTACCCCCCGGACGTCGAGGCCGCCGTCTACTTCTGCTGCCTGGAGGCGCTGCAGAACGCGGCCAAGCACGCCCCCGGCAGCTCGGTGGAGGTGACACTCGGCGAGCGGGAGGGGTCGCTCACCTTCGCCGTGTGGGACGACGGCGCCGGCTTCGAACCGGAGAGCTCCGCGCGTGGCCACGGCATGACGAACATGGCGGACCGCATCGGCGCGATCGGCGGCACGCTGCGCTGGGAGTCGTCTCCCGGCTCCGGGACGGGCGTCATCGGCGTCGTGCCCGTGGGTGGCGGCTGATGGCCGTCCTCGGCGTGATCGGGATGATCGCGCGCAGTGAGCTGCGGCGGCGGTGGGCGGCACTGGTCGCCCTCGGCGTGCTCATCGGCATGGTCGTCGCCGTGGTCACCGGGACGGCGGCGCTCGTCCGGCGCACCGCCACGGCGCACGACCGACTCGAGCGCGCCTCCTCGGTCGCGGACCTCCAGGTGAGCTACTTCAGCGACGATCCGGAGCTGGCCCGCAGGGTGGCCGCCATCCCGGGGGTCGCGCAGGCGTGGGCGGGCGTCGGGATGGTCGGGCGGCTGGAGGACCAGCCGTCGCTGGCCTACATCGGCATCATCGGCGGCCCGGCCGATCACCGCGGCCTGTACGAGCCCGTGGTGGTCCGTGGTCACGGGTATGACCCGGCCGCGCCGGACGAGGCCGTCCTCGACGAGCGGGCGGCCGCCCGGTGGGGGGTGGGCGTCGGCGACACGCTGCGGCTGCGGCTGCTGACGCCGTCGGACTTCCTCAGCTTCGACACCGGTTTCGGCACCCCGGGCGGGCCCGTCCTGAAACTGACGATCACCGGCCTGACCAGGATGGCCGGCGAGAACGCCCGGCAGATGCCGCTGGCCGTCAGCCCAGCGCTGGCAAGCCGGCTCGATCCCGTCTCCACCGCGGTCATGCTGCGGCTCGAGCCCGGCCCGCGGACCGTCGCGGCCGTCAGCACGGCGCTGCGGCGGCTGGGAGACGGCCTGGCGCGCGACCCGCTGGCCGGGGAGTTCCCCGCGCTGCAGGTGTCCCGGCCGGCGACCGACGGTGACGCCCGCATCGCCGCGACCCAGCGCGTCCTCGTCACCGGGCTGGTCGTCTTCGCCGCCGTCGTCGGCGTCGCCGGCCTCGCCGCCGCCGGGCAGGCGTTCTACCGGCACCACGCGGCGAGCGCGCACGCCCAGCGCATCGAGGCGGTGCTCGGCCTGACCGGGCTGGGCCGCGCCGGCGCGCGGACGCTGGCGGCGCTGCCCGCCGCCGGGCTGGCCGGGGTGACCGCCGCCGCGGGCCCCCTCATCGCGGGCCTGCTGGAACCGCTCGGGCCACTCGCCGGAGTGGAGCCCCACCCGGGCTACGCGCCGCACGTCGCGCTGGTGTGCGGCGCCGGAGCGGCGGGCCTGCTCATCACCCTCCTGCTCGCCGGCGGCACCGCGGCCCGAACCGGACGTCGCCCGGCCGACCCGGGACCCCTCGTGCCCCGCCTGGGCATGGCCGCCCTGGCGGCCGGGGCCTTCGGGCCGGCGGCCCGGTTCGGCTCGTCTGCCCTGTCACCCCTGCCGGCCGTGTCGTCCCTGTCACCGGTCGGCTCGGCGGCGGCACCGGCGGCGACGGGCCAGGGTGGGGCCGGATCCCCGCTGGCCCGCGGCGCGGCCTGCATGCGCGGCCCGGTCTGGCTGTGGATCGGAACCGCGTTCGCGCTCGGGCGCCGCCGGGACCGCTCGCCGGCCACCCGCCGGCCCGCCGTCGCGGGCGCGGCCATCGGGGTGACCGGGCTGGTCGCCGCCGCGACGATCGCCGCCGGCATGAACCGCCTGGTCGACGAGCCGCAGCGGTACGGATGGAACGCGGATCTGGAGATCACCGACGCGCGCCCGGAGATCGTCAACCGGCTCGCGGCCGACCCCCGGGTCGCCGCCGTCAGCATGCTCGACGCCTCGACCGCGACCATCGAGGTCGACGCCGAGGGCCGGGCGTTGCGGGCGCCGGACCCCATACAGGGCGACGGCCCGGGCGACGCCGGCCCCGGGGCGATCGGGCGGGGGGACACCAGCCCCGGCGAGGACGTCGCCGTCTATTCCCTCGCACCGAAGGCGACCACGCGCGCCGGCCCGGTGACGTCCACCGGGGCGGTGGGATGGACGATCTTCGAGGGTGCGGCGCCGCGGGGCCTGAACGAGGTCGTCCTCGGCCCGCGGGCCGCCCAGCGGTTCGACCTCGGGGTGGGCAGCACGGTGAGCGTGGCGGCGAACGACGGCGGGCACGCCGTGCTCACCGTCGTCGGCATCGGGGTCGGCCCCGTCCCCGGCGGGGAGCGGCTCGGCGAGAGCATGCTCGTCGAGCCGGCCACGCTCGCCCGGGTCCAGCGGACGCAGCCGCTGCGCAGCGCGCTCGTCCGCGCCGTCGACCCGGTGAACCCGGTGAACCTCGCCGCCGCGCTGGGCACCGAGTACGAGCTGGACGTCGGCCGCCCGCCGACCGAGATCGCCAACCTGGGCGGCATCGGCCGGCTCCCGGCCCTGCTCCAGACCGTGCTCGCCGCGCTGGCCGTGGCCGCCGCGGGCCACGCCGCCGGAACCACCTGGCGGCGCCGCCACGGCGAGCTCGCGATCCTGCGCACCCTCGGCTTCACACCGTCCCAGACGGCCCGCATCCCGCTGACCACCTCGTGTGTGAGCGCGGCGCTGGCCGTCGCCGTCGGCCTGCCGGCCGGAATGCTGATCGGACGTCTGGTCTGGTGGGAGATCGCGACCGCGACCGGGGTGTCCGCCGACCTGGCGATCCCGGTACGGATGCTGGCCGTGCTCCCGCCGGCCGCGATCGCCGTCGGCCTGCTCGTCGCCGCCCTGCCCGCCTGGCGCGCGTGGCGGCTGCTGCCGGGGGCCGTCCTGCGCGGGGAGTGACTCCCCCGCACGGGCCGGCCCCGTATCGGGGCGGCCGGCTATCGGGGCGGCTCGGACGGCGTGGTGCGCCGGCTCCAGATCTCGCGTAGGACGCTCGGCGCCAGGTCCTCCTTGCACAGGTAGTCCAGCCCGCTGGCCGCGACGGCCGCCGGCAGGTCCGTCCGCCCGTACGTCGAGCACAGGACGACGACCGTGTCGGGCGCGTCCTCGCGGATGCGCGCGCCGGCGACCACGCCGTCGATACCGGGCAGGTTGACGTCCATGAGCACCAGGTCAGGGTGCAGCTCGGCGGCGGCGGTAAGCGCGTCCTCGCCCGTCTCGGCCTCACCGGCGAGGACGAAACCGGCGGCACGGCGCAGGACCGCGCGCACGGCGAGCCGGAAGGGCCGCTGGTCGTCAACGACCAGCACGGAGACCGCCGGAGGGGAGCTCATGGACACAGTCTCGCCGTGCGGCTCACGGTGCCCAAGGGTGCGACCATGTCATCAGGTCGGTGTGGCTACCTTCCCCGTCGACCCGCTTGCGGGGCGATGCCCCGAGTGCAGGTAGAGCAGGACGGCCTTCACCCGCCGGTTCAGGTCGGGCTCGTCGGTCAGGCCGAGCTTCGCGAAGATCGAGTTGCTGTGCTTCTCCACCGCCCGTTCGGACAGGACGAGCGTCCCGGCGATCGCCGCGTTGCTCCAGCCCTGGGCCATGTGGCTCAGCACCTCCCGCTCGCGCGGGGTCAGCCGGTCCAGCTCGGTGTGCTGGCGGCGCGCGTTCGCCGCGACCAGCCCCTCCACCACCGCCGGGTCGATCACCGACTCCCCGGCCGCGACCGCGCGGATGGCCCGCAGCAGGTCGTCCACGCCGGCCACCCGCTCCTTGAGCAGGTACGCCCGCCCGGACGAGCCGCCCTCGAGCAGGGCGAGGGCGTAGGTGGCCTCGGCGTGCTGGCTGAGGACGACGACGCCGACCGCCGGGCGCTCCCGCCGCAGCCACCCGGCGACCTTGATGCCCTCGTCTGAACGGGACGGCGGCATCCTGATGTCGGTCACCACCACGTCCGGATCGTGGTCGCGCACCGCCTGTTCCAGGGACGGCCGATCGGTCGCCGTGCCGACGAGCTCCAGGCCGTCCGCACGCTCGATCAGCGTTGCCAGACCATGCCGGAGCAGGGCGTTGTCCTCAGCGAGGACTACACGAACGGCCATTGGTCCACTGTAGGCGCGGCTTGACACCCGTAGCGGGCCACACGGACACGATGACGTCGTCCCGACGACATCCGCCGGGACAGGCCCGGGCAGGGGTTCGGGCCCGGGCAGGGGTTCGGGGTCGGGTCGATGACGCGGCCACCGCGGGCCACGGTTGATCATGATGTTCCAGAACTAGGCGGCGGTGGCCACGGCCGTGCCGGTCTCGGTGCCGCCCCGCCCACCCTCCAGCCGGGTGGCTGACGGGACGAGGGCGGTCTGCCGCGCGAGCGGGGCTGCCATACCAGGCAACGGCGGCACCGGGGCGGCCCCGCCCTGGACGGTGGGGTCCGTCCCGCCCGACGCCGTACCCTGCCCCGGCGGCGAGCCGGGGAACGCGCCCCCGCCCAGCCCGCCGCGCCCCGTCAGGCCGCCCGCTCCGCCCGGCGGCTGGCCCTGACCCTGACCCTGCCCCTGACCCTGACTCGGAATCTGGCCCTGGGTCTGCCCCTGGCCCTGGTCGGTGGCCTCCTCGACGATCGCGGTCGCGGTCGCGGTGGCCGTCGACGGGGTGCCGTCGGCCGGATCGTCATCGGGCACGGTCGCGGTGACCCCGACGGTGTCACCGACGTCGACGTTGCCGATCCCACCCGTGCGGCCGTCCACGAGCGTTTCGTCCGTGACCGTGTATGTCGCGGTGAAGCCGTCCGTGCTGCGCACCGTGACGGCGGTGGGCTGCACTGTCGTGACCTCGCCGGACTGGGTCCGGACGGTCGTGTAGCCGCCGGAGCGGTCCGCGGTGACGTACTCCCCGTGCAGCGAACCGGTGCCGGTGCCGCCCGCCGTCACCGCCGATCCGGCCGGGTTCATGACCTGGAACGGCCCGCCGCGCAGGCCGCCGGGGCCGCCGCCGGCTCCGTCCGAGCCGAGGCTGCTGGCGTTGACCGCGGCCGCCGCGCCGACGGCGAGAGCGAGCGCGATGGCTCCGGCCACGGCCGTCCGGCCCAGGCTCCACCGGGGCAGCGCACCCGAGGCCACCCACGGCGGCGGGCTCACGCCGGGCACCGGCGCGCCGGGAGAGGCAGCCGCCCGGGACGAGGCCTCGCCCGGGGCCGGCCCCGGCGACGGCGGCGGCGGCCCGCTCCAGGCCGGCGACCCGGTCCAGCCGGGCGTTTGGGAGGCCCCGCTTCCAACCGCGTGACTCCCAGTCGCCTGCGGCGCCGGCTCACCGCCTGCCTGCGGCGCCGGCCATGTGCTCGCCTGCGGCGGCCCGTTCGTCGACGGCGGCTGGGGATTCCCTCCCGCCGGTGACGGGGCCGCCCCGCTCGACGGCGAGGACTCGGGCGGGTCGTCGGGCCCGACGTGGCTCATGTCCGAACTCCTCGTCCCGGCGGGTCGGTCACCGCCGTCGGGAGGAGATTTCGCCGATAACCTGTGCGCAGCCTGTGACGACGCTGAGCGCTGGTTATGTGCCCACCGCAGCGGGCCCGGCCACCGCGTCGCCCGCGCGGGCGCACAGCCAACCCACAGGAGATGTTCAGGAAGCCCACAGGAATGCATCCCATGCTGACGGAATGCAGCCGTCGAGCCCCCGCATTCTGGTCGTCGACGACGAGAACACGCTGTCGGAGCTGCTGTCCATGGCCCTGCGTTACGAAGGCTGGGAAGTGCGCACCGCGCAGGACGGGCGCGGAGCGCTGCGCGTAGCCCGCGACTTCCGGCCGGACGCGGTGGTCCTCGACATCATGCTGCCCGACATGGACGGCCTCGAGGTACTGCGCAAGCTGCGCGCGGACAGCCCCGAGGTACCGGTGCTGTTCCTCACCGCCCGCGACGCCGTCGAGGACCGGGTGGCCGGCCTCACCGCCGGCGGCGACGACTACGTCACCAAGCCGTTCAGCCTGGAGGAGCTCGTCGCGCGCCTGCGCGGGCTACTGCGCCGGCTGCACCGCTCGACGATCTGGGACGGCGCCGTGCTGGTCGTCGGCGACCTCATCATGAACGAGGAGAGCCGCGAGGTCACCCGGGCCGGCCGCGAGATCCGCCTCACGGCGACCGAGTTCGAGCTGTTGCGCTTCTTCATGCGCAACCCGCGCCGGGTGCTGAGCAAGGCGCAGATCCTGGACCGGGTGTGGAACTACGACTTCGGCGGCCAGGCGAACGTCGTCGAGCTGTACGTCTCCTACCTGCGCAAGAAGATCGACGCCGGCCGGCCCGCCATGATCCACACAATGCGCGGCGCCGGCTACGTGCTCCGGCCGGCGACCTGACCGGGCCCGTGACGATGACCGGCCCCACGGGCACCGCCGGCCCCACGGGCACCACCGGCACCCACCGGCGGCGCGGCCCGGCCGGCTGGTCGCTGCGTACCAGGCTGCTCGCGCTGCTCCTCGCGCTGCTCGCCGTGATGTCCACGGTGATCGTCTTCGTGACGGCGGTCGCGTTGCGCGGGGTGCTCGTCCAGCAGCTCGACAACCGGCTGGAGGACGCGAGCCGGCGATGGGGGCCGACCAGCCAGTCCGGTCTGGTTCTGCTGCCCGGCTATGGAAACGCCGGCCCGGGGGGCGCAGGCACACCCGGCCTGACCCAGCCCAGGCCCGACCTGACCGCCGACGAGCGGGTGAACCAGTTCCTGGACTTTCGCGGTCTGCCGCCGGGGACCCTCGGCGCGGTCTTCGAACTGCGGGATCCCGACACCACCGCCCAGGGCTCGGCGCGCGAGGCGCTGCGGGGCGCGCCACCGCCGGGCTCGGCGGCCCCGGACCTGACCTCCCTGATCGAGAGCGCCGCCGTCGCCGTCATCGACAGCGACGGCGACGTGCAGCCGCTCACCGGCGTGGACGCCGCCGTGGTGGCCCAGATCCCGCTCGACGGCCAGGAGCACACCCGCGCGATCGCCGACCGGGGCGACTACCGCCTCGTCGCGCACTTCGACCCCAACGGGCAGACGGTGCTCGTCACCGGCGTGCCGATGAGCGAGGTCAGCGCGACCCTGACCGAGGTCGGGATCGCCGGCGCGATCGTGGCGGCGCTGGGGGTGCTGGCCGCGGGCGTCGCGGGCGCGGCGATCATCCGGGTCACGCTGCGGCCGCTGAACCGGGTCGCGGCGACGGCGAGCCGGGTCGCCGAGCTCCCGCTCGACCGGGGGGCCGTCGACCTCATGGCGGTGGCACCGGACGTCGACACCGACCCCCGGACGGAGGTCGGGCAGGTCGGCGCGGCGCTGAACCGGATGCTCGGCCACATCGGAGCGGCCTTCTCGGCCCGGCACGCCAGCGAGACGCGGATGCGTCAGTTCCTCGCCGACGCCAGCCACGAGCTGCGCACACCGCTGGCGGCGATCAGCGGCTACGCCGAGCTCACCAGGCGGACCCGCGACACCGTCCCGCCGGACGTCGCCTACGCGATGGGCCGGGTCGAGTCCGAGAGCGCGCGGATGACCGCGCTCGTCTCCGACCTGCTGCTGCTGGCCCGCCTCGACTCCGGACGCCCGCTCGTGCGGGAGACCGTCGACCTCTCCCGGCTCGTGGTGGACGCGGTCAGCGACGCCCATGTGGCCGCGCCCGAGCACCGCTTCGAGCTGGACCTGCCCAGCAGGCCCGTCGCCGTGGCGGGCGACCCGGCACGGCTGCACCAGGTCCTCGCCAATCTGCTCGCCAACGCCCGCACGCACACCCCGCCGGGCAGCCGCGTGACGGCCCGGCTGACCGTCGAGCCGGGGCCTTCCGCTTCGGGGCCGAACAAGCCTGGGGCGGACCAGCCGTCCGCGGTGCTCTCGGTGATCGACGACGGGCCGGGAATCCCGGACGCGCTGCTCCCGAAGGTGTTCGAGCGCTTCGCGCGGGGGGACAGCTCGCGTTCCCGCGCGGCCGGCAGCACCGGACTCGGGCTGTCCATCGTGGCGGCGGTGGTCGAGGCGCACCACGGACGGGTCGCGGCCGTGAGCCGTCCCGGCCGCACCGCCTTCACCGTGGTCCTGCCCCTGGACGCCCCCGACCCGGGCACCCTCGACCCGCCGGACACCGTCGACCCGCCAGGCACCGTCGACAGCTGCGCACCCGACGCCGCCGATCCCGCCGTGACGGTCGCAGGGACCACTCCTCACAGGTGATGCAGTTGAACGCGCTGGTCAGCCGCGGTTGAGCTGGCGGACCAGGGTGCGCATCCATAGTTGGGACAGGGTCGGTTCGCCGCTGAGAACACCGGCGAGGGCTTGTCGACCGGAGCGGCTGCGGCCGTGCGCGACGAGGGCTACGGCCTCCGCGAGCGCGGCTCGGGTGCGCTCGTCGTGTCCGGCGCCGTCGGTTTCCGCCCTCCAGTGCTCGGGCCGGAAGCTACGGGTGAGTTTGTCCTGGATGTGGCCGAAGTACGACGACAAGCCGCGGGACAACGACACGTTGATGACGGCGGTGGCCGGCAGTTGCCTCGTCCAGGGGGCGTGTTGCTGCCAGCGCCAGGTGTTGGGGCTGGTCTTCGTGCGTACGGTGACGCCGACGAACCGCAGTTTGCGGCGGATGACAGGCCAGGATTCCCGTTCGTCGTCGACCCAGTCACGGAGCAGGTCGAAGACGTGTCGGAAGGTTGAGCCGCTGCCGACGACGTCGACAAAGGTGATCGGCCGGGCGCGGCGGGCCAGGGCGTGTGGCGTGATGCCGAGGGCTTCCAGGATGCGTCGGGCCTGGGCTAGGTCGGCGGTGGTGAGGGGTCGGTAGGTCCAGCCACTTCCGGTCCACGCCGTCTGGGCGAACGACAGCGGGAAGCGGATCAGCTGTGGCCCTCCGGCCAGTTCGGCGAACGCTCCACCGAGTAGGTCGAACATCGAGTCGAGCGACCGGCCGACGAACACCAGGTCACCGTTGCCGCTTCGCGCCACCACCTTGCCCGCGCACATGACGAGTTCGTCGAGGAACCACAGGTCCGGCGTGGCCGATCCGTCGAGCAGTGAGCCGAGCTGGTCGGGCGTGACCAGATCCCACCGGAACGGCACGCCCACCTCATCAAGTTCGGCCACGCGGCGACTGTCCCATACGTGACCCGAGCAGGCCCAAAGGCATTGGGTCAAGGCCGAGCAGTACGCGCGAGCTGGAATCTCGTACTACTGGCGGGTCGAGCAGCCCCCCGCCGGCGTCCCGGTCGTCCATACCTGCGCCCTTGACCCGGCGACCGGGACGTACCGCGACGGCCAGGTCTTCCAGGGCGTCGTCGACGCGGTCGCGCCCTTCCCGGTCAAGGTTGATCTCACCCGGCTATAGCGCAAGGCCATGAAGTTTGGGCTTCCGGGTGACCGTCAAGCGTACCCTGGGTGCAAATAATGACACTTAACGTGATTAGCGGCGTTGAGGTGCGGGGCGGCGCACCGGCGGATGCGGTGTCTCCCGGTCCACCGGAGTGCGCCCCTCGAAGCGAGTTGTGTCACCAGCACCTGGACTGGCTCAGGCAACTCGTAACACCGCTGCCCCAGCGGCCCGTCGCAGGCTCTTGCGGTGTGCTGCGCGGGATGGGCTGCGGGTGTCCACTGGTGGGCTCGTACCGCGATCGCGGACCGCGTCGCCGCCAGCGCCAGCGACCTGCGGTTACGGGCGGCTACCCTTGCCTGGTGAGATCCATCGCGGGAGTGGAGATCGACGTGGCCCGCTTGGCGGCGATCTGCGATCGTTACGGGATCGCCGAACTCCAGTTGTTCGGCTCACAAGCGCGCGGCACAGCGACCGCCGACAGCGACATCGACATCGACATCCTGTACACCCTTCGGCCGGGCCGGCGGCTGGGCTGGGACATCGAGCAGCTCGCCGATGACCTCACCGACCTGTTCGGACGGCCCGTCGACCTGGTCTCCATCCGCGGGCTCCACCCGTTGCTACGCTCGTCCGTCCTGGCTGAGGCACGGCCTGTTTATGCGGCGTGACGTCCTCCTTCTCGGTGAGATGATCGAAGCGGCCGATCAGGTACAGAAACTCACCGACGGGATCACCATTAGTGGTCTGGAGGCGGACCGCCAACGTCGCGACGCGCTCCTGTGGAACTTCACCGTGCTCGGCGAGGCCGCCAGCCAGCTCTCCGGCGAGATCACCGGGCGCTTTCCCGACGTCGCCTGGAAGCAGCCTGTCCGGCTACGCAACCGGATCGTCCACGGCTACTGGTCTGTCGACCTCGAGATACTGCACACCGCGGCCAGGGAGCAACTACCCCGGTTCGCCGCCGACCCGCGCCGGGTTCTCGCCTCTGTTGACGAAGGCACCTGAACCCAGCGGGTCAGACCCACA
Source organism: Frankia sp. Mgl5 (assembly GCF_023242985.1). NCBI lineage: Bacteria > Bacillati > Actinomycetota > Actinomycetes > Frankiales > Frankiaceae > Frankia > Frankia sp. Mgl5. The sequence goes on from NZ_JALKFY010000827.1 coordinate 36,052, forward strand.
GCCCATACACAGGCAGGGCACAAGGTCGGGAAAGGTCGACGTCCGACCCTGATCCTTATGCCGACCTCACCGACGCCGTCACCGCCGACCGACCAGTTCGACCACGCGGCCTACGCGAGGGCTGACCGTGCGGCCTACCCGAGGGCTGACCACGCGGCCTACGCGGGGGCTGACCACGCGACCGTTCCGGGCACGCACCGGCCCGCCGGTGGTCCCGGGCGGGCGGGCGCGGCGCCCGGGCGGCATCTGGCCGGCGACGGGCGGATCGGCCGGTTCGCGCGGGGGCGTCCCGACGACCCGCGGTGGGTGCGGCCCGCGCTGCTCGGGCTGCTCGTGGCGACGGCTGTCCTCTACCTGTGGGGTCTGGGTGCCTCCGGCTGGGCGAACGCCTTCTACTCGGCGTCGGTCCAGGCCGGCTCGGTGAGCTGGAAGGCGATGTTCTACGCCTCCTCGGACGCCGGGAACTCCATCACCGTCGACAAGCCCCCGGCCTCGATCTGGGTGATGGCACTCTCCGCGCGCGTCTTCGGGGTGAACGCCTGGAGCATCCTCGTCCCGCAGGCGCTGATGGGCGTCGCCACGGTCGGCCTGCTCTACGCCGCGGTGCGCCGGGCCTTCCCCGCCGGCGCGGCGCTGCTCGCCGGGGCCGTCCTCGCGATCACCCCGGTCGCGACGCTGATGTTCCGGTTCAACAACCCGGACGCCCTGCTCGTCCTGCTGCTGGTCGCCGCGGCGTACGCGACGCTGCGCGCCGTCGAGACCGCGAGTACCCGCTGGCTGGTCTGGGCCGGGGTGTTCGTCAGCTTCGGCTTCCTGACGAAGATGCTGCAGGCGCTGCTGATCGTCCCGGTGCTGGCCCTCGTCTACCTCGTCACCGCGCCGACGCGGTTCACCCGGCGGCTGTGGCAGGTCGGAGCGGGCGCGCTCGGGCTGATCGTCCCGTCCGGGATCTTCATCGCGATCGTCGAGCTCGTCCCCGACTCGGCCCGCCCGTACATCGGCGGGTCACAGCACAACAGCATCCTGGAGCTGACTCTCGGCTACAACGGCCTCGGCCGGCTGACCGGTAACGAGTCCGGCAGCGTCGGCGGTGGCGGCGCACCGGGCGGCGCCGGTGGTGGCGGCGGCAGCATGTGGGGCGCGACCGGCTGGGGCCGGATGTTCGGCTCCGAGGTCGGCGCGCAGATCTCCTGGCTGCTGCCGACCGCGCTCGCTCTGCTGGTGGCGGGCCTGTGGATCACCCGGCGCGCTCCCCGCACCGATCCCGGACGGGCCGCGTTCGCGGTCTGGGGCGGCTGGCTGCTGGTCACCGGCATCGTGTTCAGCCAGATGCAGGGCATCTTCCACGCCTACTACACGGTCGCGCTCGCCCCGGCGGTCGGCGCCGTGGTCGGCATGGGAGCCGCGACGCTGTGGCGCCGCCGTGAGCACCCGATCGCCGCGGCCACCATGGCCGGAATCCTGGTACTGACCGCGCTGTGGTCCTACGTCCTGCTCGACCGCACACCCGACTGGAACCCGTGGATGCGCTGGGTCGTGCTGATCGTCGGCTTCGCGGCGGCGCTGCTGCTCATCGTGCTCTCCCGGCTGCCGCGGGCGGCCCGGCTGGTGGTCGTCGCGGCCGCGCTGGTCGCGGCGCTGCTCGGACCGCTCGGCTACTCGGTCGCGACCGCGGCCACCCCGCACACCGGCTCCATCCCGTCCGCGGGTCCGGCAGGCTCGGGCTTCGGCGGCCCGGGCGGCGGCGGACGGCCGGGTGGCGGCGGCGGACGGCAACTGTTCGGCGGTCCCGGCGGCGGCAACGGCGGGGCCCAGCAGGGCACGACGCAGGTCCCCGGCGGCGGCACGGCCCCCGGCGGTACCACGCCGGGTGGCACGGCTCAGGGCGGGGCGACTCAGGGCGGCACGCAGGGCGGACCCGGTGGCATGGGCGGCGGCATGGGCGGCCTGCTCGACGCCGGTAAGCCCAGCGATGAGGTCCTCGCGCTGCTGAAGGCGGACGCCTCGTCCTACACCTGGGTGGCGGCGTCCGTCGGGTCGAACACCGCGGCCGGCTACCAGCTCGCCAGCGGCGATCCGGTGATGGCGATCGGCGGCTTCAACGGCAGCGATCCCTCCCCCACTCTCGAGCAGTTCAAGCAGTACGTGGCGGACGGCCGCATCCACTACTTCATCGGCGGCGGCGGCTTCGGCGGACAGAACGGCGGAAGCCGGGCGTCCAGTGACATCGCCTCCTGGGTCGCGGCCAACTTCACCGCCACCGCCGTCGACGGCGCAACCCTCTACAACCTGACCACCCCAACCACCACCACAAGCGGCACCACCACAGCCTGACCCCGACTCGACACAACCGTGGCGGGTGGGTGAGTCCATGGACTCACCCACCCGCCACACATCGTTGCGCCCGGTCCAGGGAGACGGGGGCGGGGCGCGGGCCCCACTCCAGCCAGCGTGTCGGGGCGGTCCCGCGCTCACGAGCAGCGGAGCCACAGCCCGCACCACCACGGCAAGGCCAGACCGTCATCTATCGGACAAAAACCCCGAACATCGGGGTGGCCTGCTCGCCGTTTCGCGTCTTGCTCGCCCTTTCAGGGCGAATTTCGCCGGGAATGCCGTCTGAAACGGCGAGAAAGAAACCAAACGGCGAGTAGCCAAGCACCAAAACGGACCCGGGGCCTTCACCGCCAGACCGAAGCCCGCCGACGGCCGGCGCACCGAGGCGCCCAGACCAGCCCCCCCGGCCCGGCCCGGCCCGGCCCGGGGGGGCTGGTCTCACAGCGGGGGCACAGGGATGACACACGCCGGGCACAGGCCCTGGGCGGACCGTGAACAACATGACGACGGATGCCAGGACCAGCGGTGGCAGGGTGATCAGCTCCCACGCGGTGACGGCGGAACGGACCGACCTGGTGCCCAGGCCGCGGGCCGGCCTGCTCCCGGCCGGCCAGCCCGTGCTCGACGTGGTCGTCCCGGTCTACAACGAGGAGAACGACCTGGCGCCCTGCGTGCGCCGGCTGCACGCCCACCTGCGGGGGGCCTTTCCGTATCCGTTCCGGATCACAGTCGCGGACAACGCCAGCACCGACACCACGCTGGCCATCGCCCGAGCGTTGACGGAGGAGCTTCCCGAGGTCTCGGTGATCCACCTGGAAGCGAAGGGACGCGGCCGGGCGCTGCGTACCGCCTGGGGCGCCTCCGCCGCGCCCGTCCTGGCCTACATGGATGTCGATCTCTCGACGGACCTGGCCGCGCTGCTCCCCCTGGTCGCCCCGCTGATCTCGGGGCATTCCGACCTCGCGATCGGGACCCGGCTCTCACGGTCGTCCCGGGTCGTGCGCGGCCCGAAGCGGGAGGTGATCTCGCGCTGCTACAACCTGCTGCTGCGCGGCACTCTCGCCGCCCGGTTCACCGACGCCCAGTGCGGTTTCAAGGCCATCCGCGCGGACGTCGCCACGAGCCTGCTGCCGCTGGTCCAGGACACCGGATGGTTCTTCGACACGGAGATGCTGGTCATCGCCGAGCGGTGTGGCCTGCGCATCCACGAGGTCCCGGTGGACTGGGTCGACGACCCGGACAGCCGGGTGGACGTCCTCGCGACCGCGATGGCGGATCTGAAGGGCGTCGCCCGGCTCGCCCGGGCCCTCGGGACGGGTGCGCTACCCGTCGCCCAGCTGCGGCACGAGTTCGGGCGTGCTCCCTTGACCTGGACGCCCAGCACGGGCATGGGCCAGCCGGCCCGGTTCGAAACGACCGGGCCCGGAACGACCACGAGCGGAGGCGGAGTGGCCGCAGGCGGAGCCCCCGGAGCAGCTCCCGGAGCAGCTCCCGGAGCCGGAGCTCCCGGAACAGCGGCGGCCGGAGCGGCAGCGTCCGGAGCAGTCGGCAACCGGGCGACGGTGATCGGAGTGCCCGCCGGGCTGACCGGGCAGCTGCTGCGGTTCGCCGGGGTGGGGATCGCCAGCACACTGGCCTACCTGGTGCTGTTCGTGCTGCTGCGCACCGCGACCGGGGCCCAGGCCGCGAACCTGATCGCGCTGCTGGTGACGGCGGTCGCGAACACGGCCGCCAACCGCCGGCTCACCTTCGGGGTCACCGGCCGCGGCGACGCCGGCCGCCATCACCTGCAGGGGCTGTTCGTCTTCGCCATCGGGCTGCTCCTGACCAGCGGCTCGCTGGCCGCGCTGCACGCGGCGAGCGACTCCCCGGGGCGGTTCCCGGAGGTCAGCGTGCTCGTGCTGGCGAACCTGGCGTCGACGGTGGTCCGGTTCCTGCTGATGCGCGCCTGGGTGTTCCACCCGTCCCGGCTGCGCCGCCCGGCCGGTGGGGCGAGCCCGTCAGCGGACGGCGGCCCGGGCCGCTCCGGGCACGGCGCGCACCGGCTCTGAGGCCCGGGTGTCCCACCGGGTGCTGGCCAACCGCCGCTCAGCGGTGATCAGGAGCTCGAAAACCTCCTCGGCGTCGAAAACGCGCTCGTCCAGGGTCAGCGGTCTCGGCATCAGCGGGTCGGGGTGGTAGGCGTGAAAGGTCCCGGCGCGACGTCCGTCACGGGTCGGCGCACCGAGGTTCGGCGGCCAGGGCCGAGCCCCGGTGCGCGTCGCAGGAAAACTCCTAAGCTTTCAAGATCACAGCCTCGACCCAAGGATAAGCCCCTAACCTATGAAGATCGACTAGCTACGGGGTAGTGCGGCTGCCAGCGGGCAACGTGCTGTCAGGGGCGAAGAATCAGGAGCAGGTCGCCGACCTCGACGGATTCGCCGCTGGCGCGCACCAGTTCGGCGATCTTCCCGGCGGCCGGGCTGGTGACCGCGGCCTCCATCTTCATGGCCTCGACCACGGCGAGTTTCTGGCCCTTCTCGATCTCGTCGCCGGCCGCGACGGCGAAGGTGACGATCCCGGGCAGGCCGGCGCCGACGTGGGTCGGGTCGGACGGGTCGGCGCGCCGGGCCGCGGTGGCCGTCGCCTTGATCGAGTTGTCGCGGACCCGAACCGGGCGGGGCTGGCCGTTGACCCGCAGGTAGAGGGTGCGCATGCCGGCGCTGTCCGGCTCGCCCACCGTCTCCAGCGTCACGATGATCTCGACTCCGGGTTCGAGCATGACGCTCGCCGGGCGCCCGGGGACCAGGCCGAACAGGAACGCCTCGGTGGGGATCACCGAGGAGTCGCCGTAGGTGGCGACGGCCTTGCGGTAGTCCTTCCACGGGCCGGGGAACAGCAGCCGGGACAGCGCCGCCCGCCGGCCGGCGCCGGGCTCGGCCAGCGCGGCGGCGTCCTCGGTGGCAAGGGTGGCCGCGGGCGGCTCGGGACGGCGGCCGGCCAGCGCCCGCTCCCGGAACGGCTCGGCGAAGCCGGCCGGGGGTGTGCCGAGTTCGCCGGCCAGGTAGCCCAGGACGCTGGCGGGCAGGTCGTACTCCTCGGGATGCTCACGCAGCCGGTCGACGTCCACCGAGCCGCCGGCGATGAACAGCGCCAGGTCACCGACGACCTTGCTGGTCGGGGTGACCTTGATCGGCTTGCCGAGCAGGTCGTTCGCGATCGCGTAGCACTCGGTGACCTGGGCCCAGCGGTCGCCGAGGCCGAGGCTGATGGCCTGCTGGCGCAGGTTGGTTAGCTGCCCGCCGGGGATCTCGTGCCGGTACACCGCGCCGGTCGGGGCGCGCAGCCCGGCCTCGAACGGCGAGTAGAGATCGCGCACGGCCTCCCAGTACGACTCCATCGCCGACAGCGCGCCCAGCTTGATGCCGGTGGCCCGCGGGGTGTGGTCGGTGGCGGCGACCAGGGCGGAGAGGTTCGGCTGGCTGGTGCCGCCGGACATCGGCGCGGCCGCCGCGTCGACGGCGTCCACCCCGGCCTCGTTGGCCGCGATCAGGGTGGCGAGCTGGCCGCCGGCGGTGTCGTGGGTGTGCAGGTGGACGGGTACGTCGAAGCGCTCCCGCAGCGCGGCGACCAGCGCGTGGGCGGCGGCCGGGCGCAGCAGCCCGGCCATGTCCTTGATCGCCAACACGTGCACGCCGGCCTGGACGAGCTGGTCGGCCAGGCGCAGGTAGTAGTCGAGGGTGTAGATCCGCTCGCCGGGGTCGGTCAGGTCGCCGGTGTAGCACAGGGTGCCCTCGGCGACGGCGTTCGTCTCCAGCACGGCGGCGATCGCCGGGCGCATCTGCTCGATGTCGTTGAGCGCGTCGAAGATCCGGAAGATGTCGAGCCCGGCGGCCGCCGCCTCGGCGACGAACGCGCGCACGACGTCGTCCGGGTAGGGGGTGTAGCCGACGGCGTTGCGCCCGCGCAGCAGCATCTGCAGGCAGATGTTCGGCACCGCCGCCCGCACCGCCGTCAGGCGCTCCCACGGGTCCTCGGCGAGGAAGCGCAACGCGACGTCGTAGGTGGCTCCACCCCAGCACTCCAGGCTCAGCAGGTTCGGGGTGAGCTCGGCGAGCGCGGGCGCGGCGGCCAGGATGTCGAAGCTGCGCAGCCGGGTCGCCAGCAGCGACTGGTGCGCGTCACGCAGCGTGGTGTCGGTGACCGCCAGCGCGGTCCGCCCCCGCAGGTCCGCCGCCCACCCGGTCGGCCCCAGCTCGGTCAGGAGCTGACGCGACCCGGCCGCCGGGGTGTCGGTCGGGTGCAGCGGCGGGAGCAGCGTGCGCGGCTCCGTCAGGGCGACCCCCGCCGGACGGGCATGCCCGTTCACCGTGCTCTCCGCCAGCCGGGCCAGCATGCGGCTCGTCGCGTCCCCGTCGTCGAGGGCGTTCACCAGGCCGGGGCGCTCGTCGATGAACGAGGTCGTGACCCCGCCGGCCAGGAAGTCGGGGTCTTCGAGCAGCCGGCCGAGGAACTCGATGTTGGTGCGCACGCCGCGGACCCGGAACTCGCCCAGCGCCCGCCGGGCGCGCCGGGACGCCTTCTCCAGCGTCGAACCACGCGCGGTCAGCTTCACCAGCAGCGAGTCGAAGTACGGGCTGACCTCCGCCCCCGGGTAGGTGGCGCCGTCGAGGCGGACCCCGGGCCCGCCCGGCGACTGGTAGAAGGTGATCGTCCCGGTGTCGGGGCGGAAGCCGTCCGAGGGATCCTCGGTCGTCACCCGGCACTGGATCGCGGTGCCCCGCAGCGCGATCGCGTCCTGGGTGAGGTTCAGGTCGGTCAGGCTCTCCCCGGCGGCGACCCGCAGCTGCGCGGCGACGATGTCGACACCGGTGACCTCCTCGGTCACCGTGTGCTCGACCTGGATGCGCGGGTTCATCTCCATGAACGTGAACGCGCCGTCGGCCCCGACGAGGAACTCCACCGTCCCGGCGTTCACATAGCCCACATGCCGGGCGAAGCGCACCGCGGCATCACACAGTGCGTCCCGGGTCGACTCGTCCAGCGCCGGCGCCGGGGCGATCTCGACGACCTTCTGGTGCCGGCGCTGCACCGAGCAGTCCCGCTCGAACAGGTGGATCACGTTCCCGTAGTTGTCGGCGAAGACCTGCACCTCGACATGACGCGGCCGCTCCACCGCCTGCTCCAGGAAGACCGTGCCGTCCCCGAACGCGGCCGCCGCCTCGCGCGACGCACTCGCCACCGCCTCCGCGAGGTCCTCCGGACGCAGCACCCGACGCAGCCCGCGCCCGCCACCACCCGCCGACGCCTTCACGAACAGCGGGAACCCGACCTCGGCCGCGGCCTCCTGCGCGCCGACGCCGTCCGGCAGCGGCTCCGAGGCCCGCAGCACCGGCAGCCCCGCGGCGATCGCCGCGTTACGGGCCGCCACCTTGTCACCCGTCAGCCGCAGCACGGCCGGCGGCGGGCCGACGAACGTCACGCCAGCCGCCGCGCATGCCTCCGCCAGCACCGCCGACTCCGACAGGAACCCGTAACCCGGGTGCAGCGTGTCGGCGTCCGCCTGCTTGGCGACCCGCAACAGCGCGTCGATGTCGAGGTAGCCACGCACCGGATGACCCGGCTCGCACAGCTCGTAGGCCTCGGAGGCCTTCGTGCGGTGCAGCGCGGAGACATCCTCGGGGGTGTAGACGGCCACCGTCCGCAACCCGAGCTCGTGCGCGGCCCGGAACACCCGAACCGCGATCTCACTGCGGTTTGCCACCAGTACCTTGCGCACGCGCGGCTCCTCACGAACGTCGGCGGTACGTCTCACACAGACCGAGGTCCGCCAATTCTGGGCGGATTCCCCGCCGGGCGCCAAAGGTCGTGACATGTGACGCCACCCGAGGGCATGGGTTTGCCTACCCGTGACTCGGTGGTACCCAACCACGCCGTCAGGCACGGAACCGTCCACACGCGCTGCGTCACCGGCCGGGCACGGTCGCCGCGCCCGGCCCGACGCCGACCGATCGGCCCGGAAACACCGGAGGGTCGGCTCAGTAACGCCAGCGGAGCCGGTCGGCGATCTCGGCCGGATCCGCTCCGGCGAACAGCTTGATCTCGCCGCGGCGGACCGCGACGAGCGTCGCGTGCAGCTCGGTGCCCAGGGCGTCGCGCAGCACCTCGTCCGCCTCGAAGGCGGCGACCGCCTCGCCGAGCCCGGTCGGCAGCCGGCGGATCCCGCGTCGGGCGAGCTCCGAGTCGTCCAGGCTGGCCGGATCGCACCCGACCGGCTCCGGCAGGACGGCGGCGCCCCCCCGGCGCGGATCATCGAGGCACTCCAGGCCGGCGAGCCCGGCGGCCAGCACTCCGCCGACGGCCAGGTACGGGTTCGCGGCCAGGTCGAAGCACTTGACCTCGACGTTCGCCGTCCCCGGCTCCCCCTCGGCCCCGACGATCAGCCGGATCGCGGCCTCCCGGTTCTCCAGGCCCCAGCACGCGAACGCCCCGGCCCAGTGCGACGGCACGAGGCGCAGGTAGGAGGCCACACTCGGGGCGCCGAGAGCCATCAGGGCGGGCAGCCGTCCGAGGATGCCCGCGACGAACGCCTCGCCCGGCGCGGTGAGGCCGTACGGTCCCGTCCCGCCGGACATCAGACTCGTCCCGCCGGTGCCGGAGCGACGGACCTCACCGGCGCGGCCGCCGTCCCCGTCGCCGCCCGCGTCCCCGTCCCCGCCGCGGTCGCGGTCGCGGTCGCGGTCGCGGTCGCGGTCGCGGTGCAGGCTGAGGTGGAGGTGACCGCCGTTACCCACGCTGCCGGCGAGGACCTTGGGCGAGAACGAGACCCGCAGCCCGTGCCGCAGGGACACCGCCCGCACCGTCTCCCGGGTCAGCACGGCGGTGTCGGCGGCCCCGAGCGGGTCCTCCGCCGCGACCGACACCTCGAACTGCCCGGCGGCGTACTCCGGATGGATCTGCAGGACGGCGATCTCCTGGCTGGTCAGGGCGACGACCAGATCCCTCAGGTAGTCGGAGAGCTCGACCACCCGGGTCATCCCGTACGCGGGCCCGGAGCAGGCGGGGGCGAAGTCATCCCGGCCGGCCGGGGAGACCGTCCACTCGATCTCGAACCCGGCGCGGCAGCGCAGCCCGCGCCGGGCCAACCGCGCGGTCTGGGCACGGACGAAGGCCCGGCAGTCCTGCGCGTGCGGCCGGCCGGCGAGGTCGAAGCGGTCGGCCGGCGCCCAGGCCCAGCCGGGCTGTGCGTGCAGGCGGGTGAGCCGGCCGAGGTCCGGGCGCAGGCGCAGGTCACCGACCGGTCCGCCGGCGTACCGGGTGACGAGCGTGGAGTCGTCGACAAGGAACGCGTCGAAGGTCGGTGACGCGCCCACGCCGTGCGTCACCGCGTGGGCCAGGCGGCTCACCGGCACGCCCTTCATCCGGGTGATGCCGGCGTTGTCCACCCATGTGAGCGCGACCGCCACGACGTCCCGGGATGTCAGTTCGGCCGCCACCGACTCAGCCGCGTGGTGGTTCATGACCGGCATGATCCCCGAGAACAGGCCCGGTCGCACACCGGCACCGTCCACAGGCGGGTACACCCGAAATCCCCGGTAGACAGCAGACATGCTGGCTTCGCGGTTCGGTTGTCCCCAGACCGAGGGCATTAATCCACAAGTTATCCACAGGCTGTGACTGACGGTGAGTGCCGGTGGCCGACTAACCTCCGTCAGCAGGCATGCGCGGGCAGTGAAACGGGCACGATCATGTGGTGCTGCCGTGCGTGGAGAGCCTCTCCCTGGTCGATCATCACTGTCACGGGCTGCTCCTGCGCGACCTCGACCGCCCCGACTTCGAGCGGATGCTCACCGAGGCCGACGAGCCGGGCCCGGCCGGGACGACCCTCTTCGACAGCCACATCGGGTTCGCCGTACGCCGCTGGTGCGCCCCCGTCCTCGACCTGCCCCGGCACGCCGCGCCGGACGTCTACCTCGCGCGACGCCGGGAGCTCGGCGTCGAGGAGGTCAACCGGCGCTTCCTGCGCGCCGCCGGCATCGGCGCGTTCTGCGTCGACGCCGGCTACCTGCCCGAGCCGCTGACGTCGGCGACCGAGCTCGCCACCGCCGGCGGCGGGACGGGCCACGACATCCTGCGGCTGGAGCGCCTCGCCGAGGCGCTGGCGGTCGACATCCTCACCGGCCAGCTCGGGGTGACCCACTTCGCCGACACCGTCCGCGAGCGGGTGACCGGCGCGAGCCCGACGACCGTGGGCCTCAAGTCGGTCGCCGCCTACCGGGTCGGCCTCGACCTGCCGGCGACCCGCCCCACCGACCGGGAGGTCGCGGCCGCCGTCCGCGACTGGCTCGGCCTGATCCGCCGCGGCGTCCCCATCCGGCTCGCCGACCCCGTGCTGCACGCGTTCCTGATCTGGACGGGCGTGGACGCCGGCCTGCCGGTGCAGATCCACGTCGGGTACGGCGACGCCGAGCTCGACCTGCACCGGTGCAACCCGCTGCTGCTCACCGGCCTGCTGCGGGCCCTCGCGCCGACCGGGGTGCCGGTGATGCTGCTGCACTGCTACCCCTACCACCGGGAGGCGGGGTACCTGGCCCAGGTCTTCCCGACCGTCCACCTGGACGTCGGGCTCGCCGTGCACAACGTCGGGCGCCGCGCCCCGGCGCTGCTGGCCGAGGCGCTCGAGCTCGCCCCGTTCAGCAGGTTCCTGTTCTCCACCGACGCGTTCGGGCTCGCCGAGCTCTACCTGCTCGGCGCGCGGCTGTTCCGGCAGGCCCTGTCCACCGTGCTCGGCGACGGCATCGCGGACGGCGACTGGACCGACGACGACGCCCGGCGCGTCGCCGAGCTCATCGGAGCGGGCAACGCCCGGCGCGTCTACCGCCTCTCGGAGCCGGGGCGCGAGACGACCGCCGTCACGTCGTCGCGTTCCTCCGGCCGGTCGGGCGGTCCCCGGGTCACCGCGCCGGCTCCCGCTACGCTTGAGGATTAATGACCAGCACCGGGACTGACCAGCATGACCAGCACCTCGGCCACCCCTGCGACCTCGGCGTGGCCGGCACCGGGCAGGCGGGCGGCCCGATGATCGTGGCGATCGAGGGGGTCGATGGCGCGGGCAAGAACACGCTGACGTCCCGGCTGGTCGAGGCGGTGACCGCGACCGGGCGCACCGCCGGCACCTTCGCCTTCCCGCGCTATGCCGCGGGCCCGCTGGGCACGGCGGTGCGGGCGATGCTCGACGGCGACGAACGGCTTGCCGGCCTGGCCGGTTCGGCCCGCGCGACCGCGCTGCTGTTCGCGCTCGACCGGGCGAACGCCCTGCCCGAGCTGGCGAGGTGCGTGGCCGCGTACGACGTGCTGATCGTGGACCGCTACCTCGGCTCGAACGCGGCCTACGGAGCAGCCCGGCTGCCCGCCCCCGAGCGCGCCGAGTTCCTCGACTGGATCGCCGAACTCGAGCTGACGCGGCTGGGCCTGCCCCGGCCCGACCTGCAGGTGCTGCTGGACGTCCCGGTGGAGACGGCGCGGGCCGGGGCGCGGGCCCGCGCGGCGGAGGACACCGCCCGGGCGTTGGACACCTTCGAGAGCGACGCGGGCCTGCAGGCGCGCTGCGCCCAGATCTACCTGTCGCTGGCCGCCGACGGCTGGGTCGCGCCCTGGCTGGTCGTCGACCGCGAGTCGGGCGCTCCGAAGATCCTCAGCGCACTGTTCGGTTGACGCCGGACTCGGCTGACGCCGGGCGCACCGTTCCGCGTTCCGCGGGACCCCATTTCGTCCCCGAGTTGTCCCGGGATGGCGAGATGGTCCCTGACCGGTCGGACGGTAGCCAGCCGGAACTGTTTCCAGGGAACAGATCCGTCCCTGGATTCCACACCCTGCGGCCATGGCGGCGAATCAAGGCGCGATGGAAGAGTTCACCTATGGGATCACCTACGGACATCGATTTGTTGCGTGAGCTGGAACCGGTCGCCGAGACCAACGTCAACCGGCATCTCGGGCTCGCCGCCGAGTGGATGCCGCACGAGTACGTGCCGTGGAGCCTGGGCCGCGACTTCGACACGACCCCGTGGGAGCCCGGCCAGTCCTCGCTGTCCGAGGCCGCCCAGATGGCCTTCGAGGTCAACCTGCTCACCGAGGACAACCTGCCCAGCTATCACCGCGAGATAGCCGTCGCGTTCGGCCGCGACGGCGCGTGGGGGACGTGGGTCGGGCGGTGGACCGCCGAGGAGGGCCGGCACGCGATGGCCATGCGTGACTACCTCCTGGTGACCCGGGCGGTCGATCCTGTGACGCTCGAGCGTGACCGGATGCTGCAGATGCAGCGCGGCTACGACTCCGGCGGCAAGACCCCGCTGGAGGCCATGGCCTACGTGTCGTTCCAGGAGCTGGCCACCCGGGTCAGCCACCGCAACACCGGGCGGGTCACCGGCGAGCCGATCGCCGAGAAGCTGCTCACCCGGGTGGCGGCGGACGAGAACCTGCACATGATCTTCTACCGGAACCTGGTGGCCGCGGCGCTGGGCCTGGCGCCCGACCGCATGGTCCCGGTCATCCGCGACGAGATCGTGAACTTCCAGATGCCCGGCACCGGCATCCGCGACTTCGGCCGCAAGGCCCGCTACATCGCCCAGGCGGGCATCTACGACCTGCGGATCCATCACGACGACGTCGTCTCGCCCATCCTTCGGCACTGGAAGCTCCTCGAGCTGGAGGGGCTGTCCGGCGAGGCCGCGAAGGCCCGCGACGAGATCGGCGCGTTCATGGCCGGCCTCGACGCACTGGCCACCCGGCAGGAGGAGAAGAAGGCCGCCGCCCAGGCCCGCCGCGCGGCGCGCGAGGGCCGCGAGCAGCAGGAGCAGCAGACCGCGGCGGTTCCGGTCGGCTGAGCCGGGGGAACAGCCGACCCGGGGGAACAAGGGGGCGCTGTTCGTAACTGCTGCCCGACATCCGTAGTGTCCGTGGCGTGTCGGCCGGATCATCCGGTCGCATCAGCCCGACAACGGACGGAACGGACGGAGCGCAGTGAGCGAGCATCGCGGATCCGCGCGCCGGATCTCCCCGATCCAGGCGGCGTTCGGAGTGCTGGCGGGAATCGTCCTGCTGGTCGCAATTCTGCTCAGTCAGAAGGGCGGCAGCCCGGAATCCACCGCCGCGGCGCGGTCCTGCCAGGCCGGTGACGGCGGTTCCGGCACTCCGTGCCCCTCCCCGGCCCCGACGACGACACCCACCGGCGGCACCGCCTCCGGCACTCCGAGCCCGCCCGGCTCGGGCTCCGGGACCAAGCAGCAGGGGACCGCGCCGCCCGGCTCGGGTGCCGGCGACGAGACCGTCGCGGCGGACGGCTCGGGCACCCGGCCGGCCGGCTCGACGTCCACGGCGGGCACCCGCCCGGCCGGGGCGTCGGGATCCGCGCGCTCCCCGCGGCCGCGCCCGGGCGGCGGCCACCGCCAGGAGCCGGTTCTCGACCTCCGGCTCCCCCCGGTCCCCGTGCCCACCTGCGTCGTCGACTGCCGCTGACACCGCGGCGCCCGTCCACCGCCGCTGACGCTCCGGCACCGCAGCCGCACCGCACCGGCGTCGGCGTCGGCGTCGGCGCGGTCTCACACGTTCCTCTCACGTCGTGCGGGTTTCCTCGGTGCACGCCGTGCCCCCGCCGGCCCGCCACACCGGGGCGCGTGCCCGGACGCCGGTTGTTCGAGGATGGGTGAAATGAGGGACGCATCGCGGCCGCCGCGGTTCGGCGAGGACACCGCCACGCCGCCACGGGCCCCCCGGGTCCTGGTCGTCGACGACGAGCCCAACATCGTCGACCTCGTCCGGATGGCGTTGCGCTTCCACGGCTTCGACGTCGTCACGGCGGCCACCGGCCAGGAGGCGCTCACCCGAGCCGCCGCCGACCAGCCCGACCTGCTGATCCTGGACGTCATGCTGCCCGACGCCGACGGGTTCGAGGTGTGCCGGCGGCTACGCGCGGACGGGGCGGAGGTAGCCGTCGTCTACCTCACGGCCCGCGACGCGCACCGGGACAAGATCACCGGTCTCACCTACGGCGGCGACGACTACATCACCAAGCCGTTCGCCGTCGAGGAGCTGATCGCGCGGGTGCGGGCGGTGCTGCGCCGGACCCGCCGTCCCGCACCGGAGCCGTCGCCCGCGCCGGGCCTGCTCACCTACGCCGACGTCGAGCTCGATCCGGACGCCCACCTGGTACGCCGGGCGGACCAGCCGGTCGAGCTCTCCCCCACCGAGTTCTCCCTGCTGCGCTACTTCCTGCACAACCCGAACCGGGTGCTCTCCCGCGCCCAGATCCTGGCCGCGGTGTGGGACCGCGACTTCGACGGCGAACCGACCGTCGTCGACCAGTACGTCAGCTACCTGCGGCGCAAGCTCGGCCAGCACGGGCCGCCGCTCATCCACACCCAGCGCGGCTTCGGCTACGCCCTGCGCGCCCCCGCCCCCGCCCCCGCCGCCGGCCCCGGCCCCGGCCCCGGCGCCGCGCCCGAGCACTCCCGATGACGCTTCGCCTGAAGCTCATGCTCGGCCTGGTGACGCTGACCGCCACCGGCCTCATCCTGACGATCGTCGCGACGGTCGTCGCCCTGCGCGGCTACCTCGTCGACCGCGTCGATGTCCGGCTGCGGGCCGTCGAGCAGGTCACCCGGCTGCCGCTGGCCGCGGTGCTGGCCGGGGCGCCCACGGGCAGCCGGCCCGTGCTGGAGCGGGCGATCGCGCCCACCGACTACGTGGTGGAGGCCCGCCGGACCGACGGCGAGATCCTACGGGTGGCGGGTCCGGCGGACCGTTCCCAACCGCTGCTCGCCGGGATCGCCACGGGGAAGGCCGCGCCGCCGGCCGACGGCACCCCGTTCACCGTGACCCACGGTGGCGAGCGGTACCGCGCGGTGCTCGACCACGTCCCCGGCGGCGAGGTGCTGATCGCCCAGCCGCTGGCGACCGTCCGGGACACCCTGCGCCGGCTGGTCGTCGCGGCGGCGGTCGCGGCGCTGGTCGTGCTCGCCGCCATCGCCACGCTGGCCTGGCTGCTGCTCACCCGCGGCCTGCGCCCGCTGCGCGTCGTCGCGAGCACCGCGTCCGCGATCGCCGCCGGCGACCTGTCCCGCCGGGTGCCGGAGGGCCCGCCGCGCTCGGAGACCGGGCAGCTCAGCCGGGCGCTGAACATCATGCTCGGCCAGATCCAGGCCGCCTTCACCGCCCGGGTCGCCTCCCAGAACAACCTGCGCCGCTTCGCCGCCGACGCCTCGCACGAGCTGCGCACGCCGCTGACCTCGATCCGCGGCTACGTCGACCTGCTGCGCGCCGGGATGGTCCCGCCGGCCGAGACCGACGACACCCTGCGGCGGGTGGCCGAGGAGACCGCCCGCATGCAGACCCTCGTCGACGACCTCCTCTACCTCGCGCACCTCGACGAGCTGCGCCCCCGCGACCGGGTGGACGTCGACCTGGTCACGATCGCCGAGGACACGGCGGCGAACCTGCGGGCCGTCGACCCCGGCCGCCTGGTCACCGTCGAGGTCGAGGCCGGTCCCGAGGCCGGCCGGCACGTCCTCGGTGATCCGGACGCGCTGCGCCAGCTGCTGGGCAACCTGCTGACGAACGCCCGCGTGCACACCCCCGCGGGCACCACGGTGACCGTTCGGGTCACCGGATGGGACGCGGCCACCCCGGCCCAGGACCGCGCGGCCGTCCTGGCGGTCGAGGACGGCGGGCCCGGCATGCCGCCGGAGGTCGCGCGGCACGTCTTCGACCGGTTCTACCGGGCGGCCGGCAGCAGGGCCCGGGGCCGCTCCGGCAGCGGCCTCGGGCTGTCGATCGTCGCGGCCACGGCGGCCGCGCACGGCGGCCGCGCCGAGGTGAGCAGCACCCCCGAGGGGGGCACGACCTTTCGGGTGTACCTGCCCGGGGGCGTTTCCGACCAGACCCCCGCTGACCTGGCCTGACCTGCCGCGGACGGCCCGTCCCGGCCCGCCGGAAAGGGGCGGAAAGGGCGGTCCGGACGAAGTCGCCGGCTGGCCCTGGGCGGCGCACCCGGGTCGACGTGAGGTCTGACACGGCCTCCTGACGTACCAGTGGGTGCACAGGTAATTCTGTTTCTTCTCGCATCCGGCTCACAGGCGGACGGTGTGCGCTCGGCTCAGGACCCAGCCGAGCCCGGCCGACGTGAGCGTGATCAGACGAACACGAGCACCTGGCCTCCAGCACGGATCTTCGAGGAGCCGCCATGCCGCCCGCCACGCCACCCGCCACCAGCCCGCGCCCATCCACGACCGCCCGGGGCCCGGTCGACCGGCGTCCAGCCGTCGAGGGCCGGGCCGCGCGGCGCGGTGTCCGCCGCTCCCGCACCGAGGCGGCCGTGCTGGCGGTGATCTGCGGCGCGGTGGTGGGCACCCTCGCCGACCGGCTGGCGGCACGGATCGCCGTGTCGCGGGCGAGCCGCCGCCTCGGCGGACGTCTCGGCGAGTTCGGCGCGACGGTCCGCGTGCGCCCGCCGAGCTTCCCGTACCTGCTCAACGCCGCCACCGGACGGCCGTCCACCCTGGAGCTCTCCGCGACCGCCACCTACGGCGAGCTGCGCCGCCTGCGCAGCGGCTGCGACGCCCACGGCAACACCTGGGACGACCCGTCCTTCGCGCTGATGTCGCTGTTCGGCGGCTACGCCGGGGTGTTCGGCGACTCCTGCGGGCCGGTCGTCCGCCCCGACCGGGCCCGGGACGGTGCCGACGGCCGGGCCCGAGGCACGGTCAGGGGTGGCGACGGGGGCGCCTTCCCGGCCGGCTGCGCCGACGATCCCGACATCCTCGACGCCCTCGACCGGCTCGGTGACATCGAGGGCTTCGACGATCTCGACGGCTTCGACGATCTGGCGGGCTTCGGTGGGCTGGGGGGTCGTGGCGGCGTCGGCGACGGGTGCCGCGTGCGGCGGCCATCCCCCACCCGGTGGACCGAGATCACCTACGGCGGGGACGAACGGCTCTCCATCGGCACCGAGATCGAACTGCCGGACCGCTCGCTGCCGGTCCGGATCATCGGCACCCCCCTCGTCCGGGACGGCCGGCTCGCACTGGTGCCCGAGGAGATTGTCCTGGGCAACCAGCGACTACCCGGCGAGCTGATGACTCCGGCGCACACCGCGGTCTTCGCCGAACCGGTCGTGCTCCTGCCCTCCTTCCCCCGGGGCACCCGCCTCGCCGACGTCGTCGCGACCCCCGAAGGCCTCCGCCTGCGCCTCGAGCAGCGCGACCCCGCCCGCCGCTGACCACGGCGGCCACCGGCGCGCCACGGAATCCCAGTTATGCAGGCAACCCCCGCCGCCCGGCGATGCGCGGCGGTTGAGTGAGTCCTGGCTGTCACTCAACCGCCGCGGTTGCTCGGCACCGTGCATAGCGGCTTGGCCGCATGCATGCCTGGCGCCGCCAACCGTCCGCGGCGCACCGCCGACGGTTTTGGTGTTCCGCGGCGCAGCTGTTCCGAGGCGCACCGGGGCGGGTGCGCCAACCGGCGCCGTACGTCGGCTCGGGTACGAGCGGATACGTCCGCGGGCGGATGACCGCCCGGCCCGGGGTCGCTACCGTCGGAGCGGTGGAGGGAGCCCGGCGAGCTGAGCACCCACCGCGGGCCGAGTGCCCGCCGCGGGCCGGGGTGCGCGGCCTGGCGGCCCGGCTGACCGCGGCGCGCGGACTGTGGAACCGTCTGGAGGCCGTCGCGGGGCTCGAGGGCTTCCCCCGCTACCCGGGCAGCGCCCTGATCGCGCGGATCCCCGCCGGACGGGCCCGCCGAGCGGGGACCGTGGTCGCCGGCGACGTCCTGCCCACCGCCGTCGTCGGCCTGATCCTGCTGGTCGGTTCGACGAACGCGGCGCACGACCAGATCCCGCCCGGGCACGCTCTGGACGGGGTCGCCTATCTGCTCCTGGCGCTGGCGGTGGCCGTCTTCCCGCTGCGCAGGTACGCCCCGCGGGTCCTGCTCGCCGCCGAGACCCTGATCATCGGCGGTTACACCGCCGTCGGCTATCCGCACGGGCCGCCAACGCTGGCGGTCGCCGCGGCCGCTTTCACCGTGGGCGTGCGGGTGCCCGCGCGGCCGGCCGGCCGCGCGGCGAAGGCGTGCGCGGTCGTACTGCTGCTCGCCAGCACCGTGTCGTTCACCCGCGGCTATCTCGACAGCGGGTGGGACCTCGCCTACACCTGCATCGGTGTTCTCTGCGTGGCCTTCATCCCGGCGTTGCTGGGCGCGCTGCTGCGGCTGAGCCGACTCGCCTCGGCGCGGGCGGAGGAGGAGGCCACCCGGCGGCGGATCGAGCAGGAGCGGCTGCGGATGGCCCGCGAGGTCCACGACGTCGTCGGCCACGGGCTCTCGATCATCTCGCTCCAGGCCGCGGTGGCCCTGCATGTGCTCGACCGGCGGCCGGAGCAGGCGCAGCTCGCGCTGGAGGCGATCCGCCGCACCAGCGTCGACGCGCTGGACGAGCTGCGGGCGACCCTCGCCCTCACCCGCGCCCGCGACGCCCGAACCGGCACCGCGACCGGGGCCGGCACCGCGACCGGCACCGGCACCGGCACCACGGCCAGCACGGGCACCGGGTGTCCGGACCGTTCCTCCCTGTCCGGCACTCCGACGGGTTCCCCGGAAGTCGGGAGCACTCCCGGCGAGGCGCTGCGGACCCCGCTGACCGGGCTGAGCCGGCTGCCGGGGCTGGTCTCCGAGGTGCGGCTGTGCGGCATCGCCGTGGACCTGGTCACCGATGGTGATCTCACCGGCCTGCCCACCGAGGTCGATCTCGCCGCCTACCGGATCGTCCAGGAGTCGCTGACGAACGTGCTGCGCCATGCCGGCCCGGCCCGCGTCCGGGTAACCCTCCGCTCCGCCCCGGATCAGCTGGAGGTCGAGATCGTCGACGAGCCCGCCGAGCGGAGCGCCGACCTGCCCGCCGGCGGTGGCCCGCTCGTCCGTTCGGCCGGGCACGGCCTGCGTGGCCTGCGCGAACGGGTGGACGAGCTCGGCGGGTCCCTGACCGCGGGCCCGTGTCCGCGGGGAGGATGGAGCGTACGCACCGTCCTGCCCACACCGGCCGCGCCCGCCAGCCCGGCCTCCGCCGCGACCGAGTCCGCGACCGAGTCCGCGACCGCGGCTTCCGCTTCGGGCTCAGCTCCAGCTCCAGCTCCGGCCTCGACCTCGGTTTCGGTCCCGGATCCGGGGCCGGCTTCGACCCCGGACGCCGCGCCCCACCGCTCCGGAGCGGCTCGGTGATACGGGTCGTGGTCGCCGACGACCAGCCACTCATCCGGCTCGGGCTGAAGGTCCTGATCGAGACCGAGGACGACCTCGAGCTCGCCGGCGAGGCCGAGGACGGCCAGGCCGCGCTGGCCCTGGTCCGCCGCACCCGCCCGGACGTCGTCCTCCTCGACATCAGGATGCCCGTCCTGGACGGCCTCGCCGCCCTGCGCGCGATCACCGCCGACCCCGCGCTGACCGACACCCGCGTCGTCATGGTCACCACGTTCGAGCTGGACGAGTACGTCTTCGAGGCTCTGCGCAACGGCGCGTCCGGGTTCGTCCTGAAGGACACCGAGCCCGCGGACCTGCTCCGCGCGATCCGGGTCGTCGCCGCCGGCGAGTCGCTGCTCTCCCCCACGATCACCCGCCGCGTGATCGAGACGTTCGCCCGGCGCCCGGCGGCGCCCGCCGCCGTGGACCTGACCAGTCTCACCGTCCGGGAACGCGAGGTGATGGGCCTGGTGGGGCTGGGCCTGTCCAACGACGAGATCGCCGCCCGGCTCGTCATCAGCCCGGCGACGGCACGAACCCACGTGAGCCGGGTGATGGTCAAGCTCTCCGCCCGGGACCGCGCCCAGCTCGCCGTCCTCGCCAACCAGGCAGGTCTGGCCGGCTGATCGCCGGGGACGACGCTCGCACCAGCGGCGTACGTCCCGGCGGTGCGTCAGTTCGGCGGCGCGCCGTCCTCGAGGTAGATCGTCGCGCCGCCGGCGCGCGCTGTCAGGCAGGCGGCCACCCGCCGCGCCAGCAGCGGTGTCATGAGGCCGGGCAGCTCGTCCGCCGTCACGAACGACCAGGCGGCGAGCTCGTCGGCCGGCAGTCGGATGCCGGCCGCCTCGTCCGGTGTCAGCACGCCGCCGTCGAACACCACGATCAGACCCTCGGTGCGCTCCGGACCGGGCGGTACCCAGTCGACGGCCAGTAACCGCCCGAGGGCGCGGTCCAAGCCCAGCTCCTCGGCGAGCTCGCGGCGGGCCGCCGCCAGGGGTGCCTCGTCCGCCTCGACCACACCGCCCGGCAGATCCCATCCGGGCCGGTATGTCGGGCACACCAGCAGGACGCGGCCGGCGCCGTCGACGAACAGCACCCCGGCCGCCATCCGCTTACGGGGCAGGCTGTTCCGCCAGGCCCGGGCAGATGAGGCGCCGGGAGTCTCCACGCCCACCACCGTAACGCCGGCCGAGACCGGCGACGACCGGCGACGACCGGCGAGCAGCGTCGAGGACAGACGACGACCAGGCGCGGCCTCGGCACCGCGAAGTGCGTACGACCGCGTACGCGGGAGTGCGTCCGGCTGCGCAGACAGATGACGATCGTCGCCGGACGACGCGAGATCGCGCTACGGCCAGTCTGATCGGCATGACGACAACGACGAGCACCCCCGGCCTGGACGCCCGGACACGGGCCCCGGTGGTCGACCCCCCGCTCACCGAGATCCCGGACGGCCTCCGGGGCACCGGGCTCCCGGGTGGCCCCCCGGCCGCGATCGACGTCCGCGGGCTGACCAAGCGTTACGGGCGGCGGACGGTCGTCCGGAATCTCGACATCACCGTGCCGACCGGCGTGGTCGCCGGGTTCGTCGGCCCGAACGGGGCGGGCAAGACCACGACGCTGCGGATGCTGCTCGGCCTCGTCCGGCCGAGCGAGGGCAGCGGGACGGTCCTCGGCGAGCCGCTGGGCGAGCCGGCCCGGTACCTGCCCCGGGTGGGCGCGCTGATCGAGAGTCCGGCGCTGTACCCGACGCTGTCCGGACGCCGCAACCTCGCGTCGCTGGCGGTGCTCGCCGGGCAGGACCCGGCCGGCGTCGACGCGATCCTGGACGAGGTCGGGCTGGCCGGCCGCGGCGACGACGCCTTCCGCACCTATTCGCTCGGGATGAAGCAGCGGCTCGCCATCGGCGCGGCGCTGCTCTCCGACCCGGACCTGCTCATCCTGGACGAGCCGACGAACGGCCTCGACCCCAGCGGCATCCGGCAGATGCGGGCGCTGGTCCGCTCGCTGGCCGACGGCGAGCGGGACGCGGGCGCGAACGGCCGGCCGCGCACCGTCCTGGTCTCCTCCCACCTCCTCTCGGAGGTCGAGCAGATCTGCGACTGGATCATCGTGGTGGAGCAGGGCCGGCTCGCCTACCAGGGCCCGACCGACGGTCTGATGGCCTCCACGACCAGCCGGGTCGAGCTGCGCCCCGAGCACGCCGACTCCCTCGGGATGCTGGCGGACCTGGTGGCCGGCTTCGGGCTGCCCGTGGACCGGGCGGGCAACCGGCTGCTCGTCGAGCTCGACCACACCGCGCCGGCCGCCGTCCCCGGGCCGGACGGGCCGGATGGGCCGGACGCCGTCCTGGCCGGACTCAACCGGGCCGCGCTCGCCCGCGGCATCACCCTCGTCGAGATCACCCGGCAGCGGACCAGCCTCGAGGACCGCTACCAGGGCCTGGTCGAAAGCACCCGAGAGACCGCCCGGAGCACCGGCACCAGCACCACGAGCACGAGCACGAGCACCGGAGGGGAAGCCCGATGACCGGCGTCTACACCGTGGCGCGCAGCTACCGCGCCGAGCTGATCAAACTGCGCCGACCGAGCACGGCGCTGGCCATGGCCGTCCTCGGGTTCCTCACCGTCCTGTCGACGGTGCTGGTCATGGCCCTCGCCGACGAGAAGCCGACCCCACCGGGCCCCGGCGCCGGGCCGGGCTTCGATCTCTCCCTCACCCAGCTCGCCTCGTCCCAGGGCCTGATTCTGGGCTTCCGCGGCGGCACGACCTTCATCGGACTGCTCATCTTCGTGGTCTTCGCGATCAGCATGACCACCGAGTACGGCCAGGGGACGCTGCGCACCCTGTTCCTGAAGGAGCCCCGCCGGCTGGGCTGGCTGGCCGGACGGCTCGGCGTCATGCTCTCCGCCGTCGCGGTGTCGCTGGTCGCCGCCCTCGGCCTGAGCGTCGCCGCCGCGACGGTCATGGCCGCCGTCCGGGACGTCGACACAAGCGCGTGGTGGACGTCGGCCGCCCTCGGTGAGGTGGCGGGCGCCTACGCGAACGCGCTGCTCGCGGCCGTCTTCTTCGCCCTCGTCGGCACGATGCTGGGAATCCTGCTGCGCTCGACGAGCGCCGCGCTGCTCATCGGCATCGCGTGGATGTTCCCGATCGAGCACATCGTCCAGGAGTCGTGGAGCGGTGCCACCAGGGTCCTGCCCGGGCTCGTCTTCGACGCGGTCGGCCGGGGCGGCCTGCCCGACGCCTCCTACGGGCCGGCGCTACTCACCGCCGTCGCGTACGCGCTGGTGGCGGCCGCGATCGGCGCGGTGAGCCTGCGCCGCCGGGACGTCACTGCCTGACGGGACCCGCCGTGCGCTCCCGTCCGACAGGGGGGATTCATCCATCTCGCCCAGGCGGGTGGCCGGATCTCCCCGTCACGGCGTTGACTGTGTGCATGGCCGACGGGACACCGGTGGGACGGCGGGTCGTCTTCGCCATGCTCGGCCTCGGGGCGCTGGGCGTCGCCGTCGGCGCGGACGTGCAGCGCGGCACCGACCGGTTCGTCGCCCCACTGCGCGAGAACGACCCGACGGGGCTCACCGACCTGCTCCCCTCCGGCGGGTTCCGCTACTACTCCGTCGTCGCCTCCGTGCCGGAGCGGACATCCGCGGACTACGAACTGCGGGTCCACGGCCTGGTCGACCAGCCCCTCACCCTCACCCTGGACGACCTCTCCCGGATGCCGCGGACCGAGCTCGTGCGCGACTTCCAGTGTGTGACGGGCTGGCGGGTCACCGGCGTCCGCTGGACGGGCGTGCTCCTCGCGGACCTGCTGGACGCGGCCGGCACCCGCCCCGGGGCGACCGCGCTGACCTTCCGTTCTTTCGACGGCGCCTACACCGAGAGCCTGACGATCGACCAGGCCCGCCGGCCCGACGTCCTGGTCGCCCTCACCATGCTGGACGGCCCGATCACCCACGATCATGGTGGCCCCGTCCGGCTGTACGTGGCGCCGATGTACGGCTACAAGTCCATCAAGTGGCTCGCCGAGATCGAGGTGGTCGACACCGTCACTCCCGGGTTCTGGGAGCAGCGGGGCTACGACGTCGACGGCTGGATCGGAAAGTCGAACGGCCGCGCCGATGAGCCCGTCTGAGGACCCGGCCGGGAACCCTGAGGACCCGGCCGAGGCGACGGCCGGGGACGGGCCGGCGGCGGGGTTCGTGCGCCGGTTCGGCCCGGCGACCCGCTGGGCGCACTGGAGCACCGCGGCGCTGACGGCGGTGTGCCTGGCGACGGCGGCCGTCCTGTACCTCGGGCCGCTGGCGACGCTGGTGGGCCGGCGCCAGCTGGTCTCGGCGGTGCATCTCTACGCCGGGCTCGCCCTGCCGGTACCGATGCTGGCCGCGGCCCTCTCCGCCGCATACCGGCGTGACCTCGCAGAGCTCGACCGCTTCACCCCCGCCGACTGGAAGTGGCTACGGACGAGACCACGCCGCCGGCGCACCGACGCGGTCGGCAAGTTCAACGCGGGCCAGAAGCTGTACGCCGCGTTCGTCGCGGGTGCCGTGCTCGTCATGCTCGGCACCGGTGTGATCATGGAGTTCGGCGGCGCCTTCGCCGTCACCTACCGCACCGGTGCCACCTTCGTGCACGATCTGCTGGCCCTCGGCCTGTTCGCCGGGATCTGCGGCCACCTGTGGATGGCCTCCCGCGACCCGGCCGCCCGGCTCGGGATGCGCACCGGCGTGGTCCCCCGCCCCTGGGCCCTGCGCGAACACCCCGCCTGGCACACCGAACCCGACGCACCGCCGACCGAGTGACCCGATTTGGCGGTCCGCGGCCAGGTCTCAGACCGACCAGGCCACGGACCGGCACAGCGCGGGCCGGGAGAGTCCTAGACCGAGTAGGTACCCGAGGCGTTGGAGTCGAGTGCGCCGGAGGCGCCCAGGATGAAGCCCAGGACGACGACGGCCAGGCCGACCCCGAACGAGACGATGCACCAGGTCTTGGCCTTGGTGGACGCCTCCAGGGCCCCGGCGTAGTCACCGATCTGCTGACGACTCTGGACCTTCGTCGCGAAGACGATCGCGGCGATCCCCGCGGGCAGGCAGCACAGCAGGGTGCAGACGATCGACTGCCACAGGTAGGTCGGGATCGGCTGGCCGTAGGGGGGCGGCGGGCCGAAACCGCCGGGCCCCTTCACCGGCGGCGGATAGCCACCTTGCTGGGGGTAGCCACCCTGCTGGGGGTACCCGCCGAAGTCCTGCGGGGCCCCGTAGCCGCCGGGGGGCGGCCCGTACCCGCCGGGCGGCGGAGGCGGCGCCCCCCAGCCGCCCTGGGGTGGGTTCTGTCCGCCCGCGTTGGGGTCGTACCCGCCGGGCGGGGGAGGCGGCGCCCCCCAGCCGCCCTGGGGTGGGTTCTGTCCGCCGGCGTTGGGGTCGTACCCGCCGGGGCCGTAGCCGCCGGGCGGCGGGTACTCGGGTGGCTGGGACACGTCGTCTCCAGAGGGTGGTTCCGACCCCGACGGGCCCGGCCATGACCGGATCCCGCACCGGCGGCCCCGCCGGCACCCACCGGATCCGGAACTGGTGCCGGCGGACGTGCCTGGCAGCACCGTTGCCGATGCGCCTCACAGGCACCGTTACACACGAGGACGCGGACGCTCCGCGCGGCGGACATTGTGCCACACGCGACACCCGCACCCCCGAAAGAGACACCATCCTCAACACGAACTACATAAGAGCAACATCATCACTTTTGTTTGTCGCCTAGGCGATAGGAGCGGCCCGAAACAACCATCCGCTACGCAGGGCGACAGTCCGTGCAGGATCCCTCCCTCCGTCTACCTGGCCATGTGAACCCGTGTACTCTGCCGTCATAACTGTCTAGTCACGTCACAGTGACCGGAGGAATTCGCCAGCCAAGGCATGTGGAGGTCGTCCGCTTCGTCACGAAGCAGCGGGTGGGGATCGGGGGGTCCACAACGACACCGCCCGGCACGCCAGATGCCAGGCACGGAGGGATATCCGCGGTGAGACATCGTGCGGAGGGTGAGCCCAACCCCCCGAACACACGGACCGGCGCGCACAAGCGGCGCCGTCCCACCCGCAACCCCGCGTGGATCGCGTCGCTCGGCGTCATGGCCCTCGTCGCCATGGCCGTCGGCTGGACGCTCGCCCCAGACCGCGACGGCACCGGCTCGGCCGTGGTCGAGGCCTCGGCCATCGACACCAAGGGCCTGCGCGGTACCCGAACGCACGCCCCGCCCGGCCACAGACCGACCAGCACGGCAACGCCCTCGGCGGCGGCGAGCCTGAGCCCGTCGCCGGTTCCGGCCACCACCACCCAGGCACCGCCGACGTCCGCGCCCGCACGCGCGCCGCAGGCCGCCGCCGTCCCGCCGGCCGCGCCTGCCGCCCCGGCCGGCGGTGGCGGCGGCCGGGTCCCCGGCGGGATGAGCGGCGTCTACGCGAACTCGATGACCACGGTCCGCAACTGGGAGGGCCTGCGCGGCTCACCGGTGAACGTCGTCCTGACCTTCGCCGACCGCGGCAGCTGGGGGACGATCACGCATCCGTGGCTCGGCAGCGGCCCGGAGAAGTTCTCGACCTTCCCCGGCACCTGGGTCATCTCGCAGCCGTTCTTCCCGACCGGCCAGGGCAGCATCGGGGCCTGCGGCTCCGGCGCCTACAACAGCCAGTGGGCGGAGTTCGGCCGGTGGCTGGTCGCCAAGGGCCGGCCGGCGTCCATCATCCGGCTCGCCTGGGAGTTCAACGGCAACTGGTTCGAATGGTCGGTGCGCGGCAATCCCACCGCCTACGTGAACTGCTTCCGCCAGGTCGTCAGCGCGATCCGGTCGACCGACCCGCAGGCCCGCATCGACTGGGCGATGAACGCCCACAGCACCAGCCCGTGGGCCGCCTACCCGGGTGACGAGTACGTCGACATCATCGGGATCGACTCCTACGACCAGTGGCCCGCCAGCACCACCCCGGCGAAGTTCGACGAGCAGTGCAACCAGGCGGTGGGCCTGTGCTCGGCGATCCGCTTCGCCCGCCAGCACGGCAAGCAGTTCTCCGTGCCCGAGTGGGGCCTCGTCGCGAAGTCCGACACCGAGGCGGGCCGGGCCGGGCAGGCCGGCGGCGACAACCCCGTGTACATCCAGAAGATGTACGACACCTTCCGGGCCAACGCCGACGTCCTGGCCTACGAGACGTACTTCAACGACTCACGGGCCGGCAACGTCCACTCCTCGCTGGTAGCCCCCAACGAGAACCCGAACGGTGCCGGCACCTACGCGTCCCTCTGGTAGCCGTCCCACCGCGCACCGTGGCGGTTCGGGGAGCTCATCGGCTCCCCGAACCGCCACAGTTGTCTCGGGCGGCGGTCAGGTGAGGGAGTGGGGGGTGGTCGGGGGGCCGGTGGTCAGCCAGGTGGCGAGGAAGGGTGCCAGGGCGGGCGGGTAGACGGTGTCAGGGGTGGTTCGCAGCTCCGGGAGGGTCCACCAGCGCCAGCCGAGAGTGGCCCGGCGCTCCACGTCGCTCCATGCCGCGTCGTCCACGTCGACCCGGTTCGGCAGGCGCGCCACGAAGAAGGACTCCTCCTGCCGGTAGTCCACGCCGAGGAAGGTGAAATAGGCCGTCCGGGTGGCGACGCAGGGCCCGAGGTCGGCGACGGTCACCCCGACCTCCTCCCGGATCTCCCGCACCCCGGCCTGCGCCGGCTCCTCCCCCGGATCGAGGCCACCGCCTGGCACATGCCACCAGGTGGGCCCGTCGGGAAGATCCGGATCGTGCGACCGGATGAGCAGGAAGGCGTCGGCGGGATCGAACAGGATGACCCGGGCGGCACGGCGGAGGACGGGCATCCTCCCAGCCTGCCAGTCCGGCCGGCACCCGACGTGCGAATGTGGACGTCGTCGCCAGGCCTCGGCCCGTCGCCAGCCCGGCCGGCCCCGGCGATCACCGCCGCCCGGGGAACGGGACCGGCGTCAGAGGCCGGCGGGCGCCCCTGCCAGCGCCGTGATCGCCTCCGGGTCGCCGCGCAGCTCGACCCGGGCCGCGGCGCGCCGCCCGAAAGCGAACAGCAGGAGCTCCTCGGGGGGTCCGACGATCTCGACCACCGGTTCGCGGCGCCGCAGGGTCAGCCGCCCGGGGGTGTCGGTGCGCTCGGCCACCACCCCGACCTCGCTGTGCCGGAACCCGGCGAGGCCGACCAGCCGGAGCGCGCCCCAGAGCGCCTCCCGGTCGGCGATCACGTCGTCACCCGGCTTCAGCCCTAGCCCGGCGCCACCCACCGCACCACCGGAACCACCGACCGCACCACCGGAACCACCCACAGCACCGGCGAAACCACCGGAATCGCCTACGGCGGCGAACCCGGGCGCGGCCCGGAGCAGGTCCTCGGTGTGGACGTAGAACTCGATCGCGTTGGCAGCGTCGTCGACGACGGCGAACCGCGTCGGATGCCACCACGGCGGGCCCGCCCGGAACATCTCCACCAGCTCGGGGAAGGTGTGCGAGCGCATCGTCGCGCGCTCGGCGCGTTCGGTGACACCGTGCAGCGCGCCGACGACCAGGCCGGGTGCCGCCCACGGCACGCGCTCCCGGGTGACCAGGTGCGCGGCGAGGTCGTGCGCCGTCCAGCCCTCGCACAGCGTGGGGCTCGCCGGCCCGAGTTCGCGGAGGAGATCGGCCAGGTTCTCCCGTCGTGCCCTTGCCCGCCCAGCAGCCATGGCGTGACTCTAGGCCATGGATACGGGGGTAACGGCGCTTCAGACCCGCCGCCGCGTGGACGAGCCGCCCACCCGGCTAACCCGGCTACTGCGCGGGCAGCCGGGCGACGGTGATGAAGAAATCGTCGATCTGGCGCACGACCGCCACGAACCGCTCGAAGTCCACGGGCTTGGTGATGTAGGCGTTGGCGTGCAGGTCGTAGCTGCGCAGCACGTCCTCCTCCGCCTCCGAGGTGGTCAGCACGACGATGGGGATGCGCCGCAGCCGCTCGTCCGCCTTGACCTCGGCCAGCACCTGCCGCCCGTCCCGGCGGGGCAGGTTCAGGTCGAGCAGGATCAGGTCGGGCCGCGGCGCGCCGGCGTACGGGCCCTCCCCACGCAGGTAGGCCAATGCCTCGACGCCGTCGCTGACCACGTTGAGGTTGTTCTTGAGCTTGTGGTCCTCGAACGCCTCGCGGGTCATCAGGACGTCGCCGGGGTCGTCCTCGACCAGCAGGACCTCGACCGGGACAACGGGCTCGGTCACGAACGATCTCCTGACTTCGGCGGGACGGCGGCCACGACGGGACCAGCAACCACGACAGGACCAGCAACCGGACCGGGACCGGGACCGGCGGACGGGACAGGACCGGTGACCGAGGCCGGCGGCGCCCCATCCGCCTCAAGGTCGGCGGGCAGGACCACAGCCGGGCGTTTCGGGAGCGTCCAGCGGAAGGTGGTCCCGGACTCCGCCGTACCGTCGAGCCAGATCCGGCCGCCGTGGAACTCGACGATCTTGCGGCACAGCGCCAGACCGATGCCGGTGCCCTCGTAGACGTCCCGCGCGTGCAGGCGCTGGAAGATCACGAAGATCTTCTCGGCGTACTCCGGCTCGATGCCGATGCCGTTGTCCGCGCAGAACAGCTCCCACTCGACGTCGCGGTCGATCACCCCGAGCCGCACCCGCGGGGCCTCGTGGCCGCGGAACTTCAGCGCGTTGCCGATCAGGTTCTGCAGGAGCTGGGCCAGCAGAACGGGGTCGCCGGGCACCGTTGGGAGATCACTGGCGGTCACCTCGCCGCCGGAGCTCTCCAGGGCGAGCGACAGCGTCCCCCGCACCTGCTCGAAGACCTCGCCCAGCGGGACGTCGGCGAAACTGTCGGTGGTGCGGCCGACCCTGGAGAAGGCGAGCAGGTCGTTGATGAGCTGCTGCATGCGCTTCGCGCCGTCGACCGCGAAGTGGATGTACTGGGTCCCGCGCTCGTCGAGCTGGTCGCCGTAGCGCCGGGACAGAAGCTGGCAGAAGCTCGCCACCTTGCGCAACGGCTCCTGCAGGTCGTGCGAGGCGACGTAGGCGAACTGCTCCAGGTCGCGGTTGGACCGGCGCAGGATCTCCGCCTGCGCCTCGGTGGACAGCCGCGCCCTGCGCGCTGCCTCGAGCTCACCGATGAGCTGCAGGCGCATCGATTCGACGTCCCGCGCCAGGGTGACGATGTCGGGCGGCCCCACCGACTCCACCTCGTGCTCCAGATGCCCGGCGGCGACCTCGCGGACGTCCGTGCCGACGGCCTCCAGCGGCCGCGTCACCCACACCCGCAGCGCTCGGAAGATGAGTGCCAGCAGCACGATGAGCGCCAGCGCGGCCACGACGAGCGAGATGACGAGCGTCCGCAGTGCGCTGGTGACGTCGTCTTGGGCCGCCAGCGCGGCGATCCGGACGGCGTCGTCGAAGTCCGCGGCCGCGGCGCGCACCGCGTCGAACCGGGTCTTGCCGAGAACGGGGTCGAGGATTCCCGACGAGTCGGTGCCCCCCCGGCGGACCGCCGCGATGGACGGGTCGGCGTAGTCGCGGTGCCAGTCCGCGATCCGCGTCTGGAGGACCCCGAGCAGCCGCTCGAGCTCCGGGCGGCCGGCCACCCGGCCGACGAGGACGGAGCTCAGCCTCGCCTCGGACTGCCGCCCGGTCTCGTACGGGGTCAGGAACGCGGAGTCGCCCTGCAGGAGATACCCGCGCATGCCGGTCTCCTGGTCGACCAGGCTGGACGTCAACCGGACCGTGACTGTCTGCGCGGGCGCCAGGACGTCGCTGCGCACATGGATGGCGTCGTCGAGCCGGACCAGCGACCAGGCGACGATCCCGGCGGCCAGCAGCAGCACCATGGACAACGCGATGTACACCGCGGCGAGCCGCCGGCGCAGCCGCCAGCCGCGCATCCTGCGCAGCACCGCCGGTGCGGCCTGGTCGCTCACGGGACCTGCCCACGGATGAGTAGCAGCAGCGCCACGTCGTCGGTCAGCGGGCCGCCGTTACGTTCCTCCACGCGGTCGATCAGGTCGTCGAGCAGGCCGTCCGGCCCGCGCTCGGGCCACAGACGGGCCACCTCGGGCAGCACACCCTCCCAGCCCAGCGGCTCCCCGCCCACGCTGTCGCGGCCCTCCAGCAGGCCGTCCGTCGCGAGCAGCAGCGCCCAGTGCTCACCGAGCTCGATGGTCACCTCGTCACTCACCGCC
Organism: Frankia sp. Mgl5; assembly: GCF_023242985.1. NCBI lineage: Bacteria > Bacillati > Actinomycetota > Actinomycetes > Frankiales > Frankiaceae > Frankia > Frankia sp. Mgl5. The sequence continues at coordinate 66,857 of NZ_JALKFY010000827.1, forward strand.
TCGTCGAGGATGCCCAGTGCCGGCACGACCACGTCGCCGCGCAGCGCGGCGATCCGCGGGAACAGCAGCGCGGGCGGCGGATGCCCCGCGAGGGTCATCCGCAGGCTGCGCCGGTCCGGCGCGATCGCCAGCGCGCAGACCGTCGCGAAGATCTCGTCCCGTTCCCGCTCGCTGACCAGGACCTGTTGCAGGAAGCCCAGGCGGTCGGCGTCCGGAACGCCGGCCAGTACCAGGGTGCGCCAGGCGATGCGCAGGCTCACCCCGAGCGCGGCCTCGTCCGGCCCGTGGCCGCAGACGTCGCCGAGCAGGACGTGCACCGTGCCGTCCGACGTCGACACCATGTCGTAGAAGTCGCCGCCGAGCAGGGCCTGCCGATGGCCGGGGCGGTACCGGGCCCGGTGGTCCAGCGTCGGGTCGTCCACCAGCGGCTTGGGGAGCAGCCCCCGCTCCAGGCGCGCCTTCTCCTCGGCCCGCAGCTCCGACTCGCGCAGCGCGAGTGCCGCGGTGTCCGCCCGCTCCCGCTCGATGGCGTACCGCACCGCGCGCAGCAGATCGCGCCCGTCCACCTGGCCCTTGACCAGATAGTCCTGCGCGCCCGCGGCGACGGCCTCGGCTCCGCGGTACTCGTCCACCAGGCCGGTGAGGACGACGACCGGCGCGCCCCGCTCGACGGCGAGCAGCCGGCGCAGGGCTGACAGGCCCTCGCTGTCCGGCAGCCCCAGGTCCAGCAGGACGCACGCGACCTTCCGGGTGTGGACGATCGCCTCGGCGACCGTCCGCACCCGGGTGAGCCTGAGCGGGGCGGCCACCTCGTCAAGGAGCTCGGACACCAGGAACGCGTCGGTGTCGTCGTCCTCGACCAGCAGGACCGTCCAGCTCACACCTTCGACGCTCTCCGTGCCGGCCACCCGCGGCCGTACGGCAGGGCTCTCGCTTCCGGACACATCTCCTCGGCAGGGACGACAGGTCAACGACAGGTCACGTGCAGATGTCGGATCAGGCATAACCGACCCATGTCGGGCTGCGCCCGGACTTCGCAGCATGGCATGACGAAAGGGCTGTGCGAACGACGGAACGCCGAATCACACAACGCGAGCGCGCTCGAACGCTCGCGGGTCAGGTAGTTCTCACCATCTGGTGACACCGGGACGGCCCGATCCGGGCGGGCGGCGCGGATCGGTCAGGGAGCGCGCCCGGCCAGAACGCGCCCGGTCGGGACGCACCCGGCCAGAACGCGAACAGAGCCGGGAGGCGAACAGTCAGGGGGCGGGCGTGCGGGCGTGGCGGCTCGGCTCCCGCTGCGGCTGGTCCGCGGTCGGGCGGCCCAGCAGGTACCAGCCCCACAGCCCGGCGGGTGCCGGCGCGCGGATCGGCCGGCCCGCCACCGCCCGGGCGTCCATGGTGTCGAGCAGGTGATCCCAGCGCCCGGCGACGCGGGCCGCGAGCCGGCTCGAGCAGCTCGGCCCGTGCCCCAGATGCGGATGGGGCCGGGTGGGCGCCCGCCGCATGGCCCGCTCGAAGTCGGTGCGCAGCCGACGCCGCCGGGTGTCGGAGAGGACCGACTCCAGCTCGTCGAGCAGCTGGTCCTCGGCGCGGGCATGGGCCGCGGCGAGGTCGGTCAGGTCGTCGCGGAGCTCGGCGAGGCCGCGGCCCGGGCGGTTCAGATCCCCCTGGACGTACTGCTCTATCCCCCGCATCACCGACGCCGCCTCGCGCGCCAGCCCGCGCAGGGCCGCCGTCCGCGCCCGCCCGTGCGGAACCAGCCGGGCCGCCCGCGGGTACACGACACTTTCCATCACGCTCAGGTGGGCACTGAAGGCCGCGACCGCCACGTCACTGGCGTGCAGGGTCTGTCGAGGGTCCGCGGGGAGCACCTGGGCCCGGCCGGCGAGTTCGAGCAGGTCGCTGGCATCCCGGTGTGCCGCGTGGACCAGACCGGCCAGGGAGCGAGCCTGACTGTCGTGATCCTGGTTGTTGTGGTCCTGACTGTCGTGATCGTCTTGGTCGCTGTGGTCCGTCTTGTTGGTGTCGGCCATGGCAGACCTCCTGTACCACCAAGCTACGCCGACGCGTATCCGACCGCACCACTCCGCTTACACATCCAGCGGCTGTCGTCCACCCGAATCACACATTTTTCCCAGTCCTTACAGGACCATGCCTACGGTACGGAGGGTTTCGGCTACTGTTCAGCACATGCTCAGCAGCGTCGCCCCCACCCCACTGAGCGAGGCGATCATCGCCGCCCGTTCGCGGCTCGGCCACGCTCGCAGTCTTCTGATCCGCCAGGAGCTACCACCCCTGGGCCACCTGATCATGCGTCATCAGATGCCCGTCCCCGGCGGCGCGGAGGCGCTGTGGGCCATCGTGTCGTCCTGGCCGGATCTCCACTCGATCCGCGGCCGGAGCCTCAACGACGGCGCCCACCCCGCACTGCTCCACGTCCGGATGGGCAGCCCCGTCATCATCCCGGCCGCCGCGGTGATCGACTGGGCCGTGATCGGCGACAACGGCCAGATCAAGGAGGGCGGCTGGACGCGCGGGCTCGACGCCTCCACCACCGCTCTCCCCCGGTGACCGCCCGTCGCGCGTGGTGGCCTCGTCCCTGGTGACAGCTCCCCTGGCAACAGCTCCCCTGATGACCGCCCGCGGGCGGCGCCGGGTCAGTCGCCCCAGCCGGTGATCTCCACGCCGCGAGGGTGCTCGAGCCGGTAGGACAGCGTGATCTCGCGGCTCGAGCCCGGCTCGAGCTCCAGCTCCCAGGTAAGCAGCCCCAGATCGGTGTGCTCGGTGGCGGCGGGACCGGCCACGACCTCCCTGACCTGGATGTTCTCGTGCCGGGAGACCGGCACCTGGTCCCGCACGGTCACCCGGGCCCGCATCGGCGCGTGGTTGGTGACGGTGGTGCGGTGGACGACGTCCGTCCGCCGGGTGTTGCCGACCACCCGCCGGCCGGTGACCCGGCTGACCAGCTCGCGCTCCACCCTGATGCGGTCGTCCACCCCGAGCCGAAGCTCCATCTCCCCGCCGGGTGGGACGAGCTCGAGGCGCGTGGTGCCGACGAACTCCGGGCCGTGGAAGACCGACGTCTTACCTGGCGGCAACGTGTGCGACGAGGTGTTCACGACCGCGGCGCGCAACAGTGCCTCGGCGGCGAGCTTGGGCACGGTGACGTGGTCGAGAACGGCGTCGAGCTCGATCACTGCCACGGTGGTGCGGTGCGGGTCCCCGTCCGCGGGTACCGCCACCGGCCGCGGTGGGCGGTAGGTCGACGCTGGGCCGGCCGACTCCAGCGTGGCCTCGGCGGCGGCCATCGGCGGCGGGGCCGCCGCTGGCGCCGCCATCGCCGCCGGCATGAAGGTCGTCATGCCGTCGCCGCCGCGGGCCTGGACTTCACCGGACGCCTTGGAACGCCCACGGGAAAGAACCCGCGGGCGGGCGATGTCGACGTACTGCGGGCTCAGCTCGGGCAGGTCGACGCCGCTGGATGGGCGGGCCGTGGACAGCCGCAGGTCCGTCACGGGCCAGTCCTCGCCGGTGCGCTGACTGATCATCGCGAACCAGGTCAGGGTGACCCGCTCGCCGTCCAGCCGGGCGTCGTAGCCGGATCTCCAGGAGGCGGAACGGACCAGGTAGGAGACCTCCAGGTCCACCAGCGAGGCTGTCCCGTCGACCAGCGCGCCGTCCGCCGGGCCGTCGGCCGGCGCCTCAGCCGAGCTCCCCGCCGAGCCTTCGGTGGCCGTCGGCGGCTCGAGGTCGACGACGATCGCGCGGGTGTCCGGCTCGGGCCGCGCGTGGCGGGCCTCGATGACCCGGCCGAGCACGGTCAGCTCCCGCTCCGTCTCCTCCCGCCGCTCGGCCAGCGCCCGCCGGCGCGCGTGGACGGCCGACATCTGCGCCGCGAACGCGTCGCCGACAGTGACCAGCCGGGCTGCCGCGTCCCCGGGCCCGTCGCCCTCGCGGTCGGTGCCTTCGTGTGCCCAGCCGCGCGCGAGGGCGCCGGCTCCCACCCGGGCGGCCACGTCGAGGAAGGAGCGACGGGCCCGCTCGGTCTCGTCCTCGTCGCCGATCTCGGCCAGGTGCGCGCGCAGCTCGGCCTGGCGGGCGCGCAGGTCGGCGAGGGCACCGGCGTCGGGGGTAGCCCGGGCCTGGGAGACGACCCGCACCCCGAGCACCCTCGCGGAGCCGGTGCCGCTGACCCGCACCGAGTCCTCGTCGAGCTCGAGCGGCAGCCCGCTGAGAGTCACCTCGACCCGCTCGGACGGCGAGCCGAGCGTCGCGATATCGAACCGGCCACGGCGGGTCACGCGCGCGGCGGTGGGATAGACGACCACGGCGCTGATCGGCGCGTCGAGGAGCACCGACGGCGGCGCGCCCGTCGGCGCGTCAGGAAGGTCAGGTATGCCGTCCGCCGTGGACATCATCCGGACACCATACGGTCGGCGACCGTGCTATCCCCGTGGGACACCGCTGATCCCGATGCCGCCCCGATGCCGCCCCGATGCGCTCGGGCCGGGCGGCCGCGGGGCCCGTTACGGTCCGCCCGTCCAGGGAGACCCGAAAGGTGCGCCGCCGGCCCCGTCTACCGGGACCGCGGCGCCACGGCAGGCCCGTGGCGGCGGGCGCCGGGCGGCTGGCCCGCGTGCGACCGTGGCCCCGGTGGCCGACGCCGCCCGCTCGACCGGGGCGGAACGCCACGCTGAAGATCGTTTTTTGGCGGGCGCGCCGAGCTCCGGGCGACGGCCGAGCCCTCCGCGGCCATGACCTTGCGTCACCGTCAGACCGGAGGCAGGCACCGCGCCGACTCGACCGCTCGCCGGCGAAGGCCTTCAGGCCCACGAGCCCGGAGGCCATTCGGCCCATACCCGGCCGAGGAAGCAGCGGCCCGACCGAAGGTCATATCCCGCAGCCGCGGAAATGCCCGGTGAACGTCGATCCGATCACGGGAGGGGACCGGCCGTTCGACGCCCCCACCGGGCCTGGAACAACATCCAGTGCACCACCAGGATTGCTGAACGGAACTCGCCCTCCGTATGGCTCCGCGGCCGCTCCCTGGCTTCGCGTCGACCCGCTCACGACCGCGGAACCGCGCCGGCGACCGGTCATTGCGACGCCGCACAGCTCTGGTCTCGGGCCGTCCGACGCAGGTCGTCGGATCGATCTCCCGGCGCGGCGGTACGACTCACCAGGAACAGGCGGGAGATCACGCCGAATCAGCCCAGCGGGGAGGACCCGCCAAGCGGCCATCAGCCGATCGGATAGCCATCGATCCGATCAGCGCTGCGCGTAGCCGTTCCGGCTGGAGATCGGGAAGGCGCCAGATTCGCGCCGCCAGATTCGATTGTCCGACGATCTCACCGATGGTGGCCGCAGTGCCCGACAGCCCGTTCCATCCGATCAACGGAAATCGCGCTCCGTATACCGCGTATGCCGCGCCCGGCCGGGGCGCCGGAGCGCGCGACACAGCCGACACCGAAGCCAGAGATATTACTCACAGTAACCATCATCGTCGGCGAGACCCGCGGCCGGGAGCGGCCGAATCCGCTTCCGACGCCTCTGGCCGCATCCCGTGGCGGTACGGGGTGTTGTGGGTATCGAGTCCGAACGTCGTCCGCCCGCGCGGCAAGTCGGGTTGATCCCGCACAGGCAGGGGTATCCGTTGGTCGACACCCGATACGCGACACCCGTCTCCGTCGCCGTCTGTTGGCCGACGGCCGGATCCAGCCGACCGCATGCCGGAAACCCGATGCGTCGACTAACGTAACCAACCGTGTCGGAACTTCGGCGACGGTCGCGAGTGGCGTGGTGGCGCACATCCCACGCCTTGCCGGACCGCGCCGCGACGCCCACGGGCCGGCCCGGTGCCGCTGCCAGCCGCCGGAGCCGGGCATGACGCACCCACGCCCGCGGCACCACGAGATCTCAGTACTGCCCGACCGCGAGGACCTGATGGCCGAGCTGGCGAGCCGGCTCGAGGCCCTGGACGCCCTGCTGAGCCGGCTCGAGGATGCCGAGCGCCAGGCCGCGGACGCCGGTGAGCACCTCATCCGGACACGGCAGTGGCAGGAGGACACGGTCCGGACCATCCAGGAGGAGCGGGCGCGGATGCGCCAGCGCCAGCAGGCCCTGGACGACCTGGCCGAGCACGCCCGCGCGGCCGTCGAGGCCCTGCACGGCAGCCACCGCTCGCTGCCGCCCGAGGTGAAGCAGCTCGAGATCGAGCTCCAGGTCCTCAACAGCTCCGGCTTCCTGACCCGGCGCAACGGCCGGGCTCGCTGAGCGGCGGTCCCCGCCGGGCGTCGAACGCTCCTCCTCCTCTCAGCCCCTGGCCTCTGGCCCGGCCTGGTGGCGGGTGGTTCGCGTGTCCGCCCATGGGCGTCCACCTCGCCGTTTGGTGTCCGCCTCGCCCTTTCGGGGCGCGATCAGGCCGGGTTCGGCCCCCAAAGGGCGAGCGGGACGCTCACGACGACTGGCCCGATCCGGTAGTTGGCGAACTTCCGCGGGCCTGGCCGGCCAGGCCCGCGGAACTCGGGGCCCGGTGCCAGGTCGGTGCGCGGCGGCAGCGAGGCCCGGCGGAGCTTCCGGGGGGCGCCTGCCCGCGGGCGGCGCGTCGATCCGTTCACGTCCCAGGAGCACCGCGAAGGGGTCCTGGGGATCGGGCCGCGCGGTCGTCCGCGGCCGCCGGATCGAGGCGGGAAGAGACAGGCCGGGGACGGAGCGAACCGGGGCCGCGAGGGGCTCCGCGGGTAGTCCCAGCCCGGTCGGCCGGTACGGGAAACCCCCGCGCAAGCCAGGAAGTTCTGGTCACCTAACGTGTTGGGACGTGATCCTCGTGTGGGCGTCCAAAAACGTGACCGAAGGCTCAGCACCCCTCCTGACCTGGGCAGATGCGGCGCCGCAAGGGGCACTTCTTTGCACACTCGACGTAGTTGAGGAGGACTAGTGTTTACCCGCACCATCCGTGTGGACTAGTCTCGCTTCCGACGTCACGACAACACCGGACCGAACGCCGAATCCTGCCCGCGGTCCTGGTGTCCCCTCCGAGTCGTCACCACGGGCAGGAGCGGGGGACCCACCTCCACCGGCTGGCGCCACGACACGGCGCTGGCCTAGGGGTGAAGTCCATCGCGTGAAGGTCGCGCTATGGACCGGGCAGCCCAGCCCGAACCCGACAGCTCACCTCGCAGGCGTACGGGAAGGAACGCAACGTTGTCTGCGCAAAGTGTGCAGCTTGATGCTGAGAGACGCCGGCAGGAAGGGCGCGGTCGCCACCGTGCGCCGTCCGCCCCCACGGCGTCCAGCCGAGCCAGAGCCAGGGCCCGTACCGTCGCGGCCATCACCACCGGAACCGTCGCGGTCTCCGGGGTGGCGCTCGCCGGGTGCGCCCAGGATGTCAACTCGGACGTCGCGCTGGACGACGGCACGAACACCGCCCCGATGACGCTCGCGACCCAGATCGGGTCCCGGCTGGCGGTCGACGGAGCCATCCAGGCCGCCACCGCTACCGGCGGCGGTTCGGGCACCGTTCTCGACGCCACCACGGACATCTCCGCGCCGACTCTCTCGTCGAAGATCGACGTCGGCCTGCGCGTGACGAACCCCGAGGTCACGGTCAACGCGGACGAGCCCGTCAACATCGGCTTCTCGCTCTACAACGAGGAGACCCAGGCCCCGATCCCGGACCAGCTCATCAAGGTCCAGGTCAAGCTGCCGACCGGGTGGGCGACCTTCCTGCACCTGACGACGGACGACCGCGGCTTCGCGTCGTACACCGCGAAGGTGCTCACCACCACGAACGTCACGGCGATCTTCGACGGCACTGACGCCCTCCAGTCGGCGCACTCGGAGAACGACGCCACACTGCACGTCCGCCCGGCTCCGCCGCCCGCGCAGGCCTCCCGCAGCGCGGACCGCACGGGCGTGAACGTCAACACCCCGGTGGTCAGCGTCAACCTGCCGACCAACACCCTCGGCGAGAAGGCCGTCTACCTGGCCTCGCTGCAGGCCGGCAAGCCGTACGTCTACGGCGCCGAGGGCCCCAACTCCTTCGACTGCTCCGGGCTCGTGCAGTACGTGTACCGACAGCTCGGCAAGAGCCTGCCGCGTACCACCGACCAGCAGTACGCGGCCACCACCCATATCTCCCAGTACAACAAGGCGCCCGGCGACCTGATCTTCTTCGGGAGCCCCGGCAACATCTACCACATGGGCATCTACGCCGGCGACGGCAAGATGTGGGTCGCGCCCCGCACTGGTGATGTCGTCAAGCTTCAGACGATCTACACGACCTCGTACTTGGTCGGCCGCGTCACCTGAGAACGGCAGGCCCACGACCCAGCCAGGAGACTGGCTGTTCTCGACGTCGATCGTTCCACAAGCCCACGCACCGCTCGGACGGGGCTGCCCGAACGCAGACGCCCCGTCCCCCGGAACGAGCCGCAGCGCGATCTCCCCCTCCGGTCGCGCGCGGCTCCGCCGCCGGGTCGGGGTTGTCGGGATCAACCTCGGCCCGGCGGGTCTTCCGGAGTTCACCAGGTCCCCTGTACCGGACCGCCGGTGTCGCGTCTGCTCAGAACATCTGTGCTGCGGAATGTCCGGAGTAGCTCTGCTGCGGGCAGATTTCGCCACCTTCCGTGATGTTTCCGCCACGTGGCGCCATCGACGAGCTGACCGATACGGCCATGAACGGTAGGCCGTTGCGACATCATTCTACTTCGGCATAAGTAGCGTAGATGTAGCTTTAGCCGGCCAGACTGCCACCACTGGGCAGCAACACCCCCATCCGGACCAGCCAGCTCCCCGGCACCAGCTCACCCGAAAGCCAACCGCTCCCCACCGATCCGAGATCCTTCCGGTGGGACGGACGTCAGATCCCCCCCATCTGACGTCCGTCCGGCCGGAAGGCCCCGGACTCCGCTGGCCGTCTGTCCGATCCCCCCCCCATCGGGCCGGCGGCCAGCGGACCCCCTCAAACCTTCCGGCCGCCCACTGGTCCGTCGGGGCCGTTACCCCCCCTCCCGGCGACGTCGACGGACCGCTCGGGCCCCGGCCGCTCCACCCCGCGAGGGGTGCGGCGGCCGGGGCTCCGGGAAAACTCGAAGGACCCCTCCGCGCGGCGAACGCGCACCTCCGCGCCGGGCCCTCGGCCCGCACGGCCGCGGCACGCACAGGGCCGCGGACCCACCAGAGACCCGGCGACGCGGGCACACAGGGCCGCAACCCACACACAGCACCGCGGCAGGCGCAAGCCCCGAAATAGCCAGCAAGCCGTCCCCGGCGGGGCCGGCGGCCGGCCAATCCGTTAAATGACTAGTTCTTTGCTACTAGCGCGAACTGTCTGGTCAGTGCACTGAACCGAGCTGGGTCAGACCTTCCGGCGAAGGTCGCGGGAGAAGTCCCACAACGTGCTGCTGACCTTTTTGTCCCAGTCCGTCTCGGCAACCCGCCCGTGCTGGGTGACGTTGTCGCAGGTGGGGCCGGGCTCCGCTTCGAACTGTCCCACGACGCCCACCGCCGCGTAGACGGGGGGGCCGGGCGAGCAGGCGGCGAGCAGGGCGAGCCGCGCACCCTCCCCGATACCCCAGACGTATATCCGGTTCAGGTCGATGTCGGTGCGTTCCTCGTCCATGTAGCGGACGACGTCGCGCAGGTACTGCTGGTCCGCTCCATTCGGGTCGTCGAGTCGCCAGGTACCGGCGACCGCCTCCGGGAAGGCGAGCGCGAAGTCACGGCGGTTCGCCAGCGACGACGCGTCACTGTCATGTTCCAGTGAACTCGCATCCGTATTGTCATCGTGCAGGATGATTACCAGGGGCAACGGGTCATTCGGTTTGGAGGGTGCCTGAACGAGCAGTTCCCGGTCGGCTGACGGATAGCCGTCCGGGATTGTGACCCGTTCGACCTTGGGACGGCCATTGGCCGCGACGAGCCACCAGATGGCCACAAGTGCCACCCCGGCGATGATCACGTTTCTCTTGTTCTTGCCCCACCAGCCGGCAAGGGGATTCGACGCCACGATCCAACCGAACCACACCCGGCCCCCGGAAATCGCCGGATTCAGCCCAGCGCGTCAACGCGGACCCGGGCGGGACGACGTCGGGTGGCACTTCCCAGCCGTCCGCGGGCGCCCACTCAGCCGCCGGCGAGTGCCCGCGCCCGCGCCCGGCGCAGCGTGTCCGCCTCGACCGGCGCGTCCAGCGGCGCCAGCCGGCCGTGCACCCAGGTCAGCAGCAGATCGGCCAGGGCCGGATTCTGGGCCAGCACCGGCCCGTGCAGGTAGGTGCCGATGACCTTCCCGTCCACGATGCCGTCGGTGCGCGCGGGGGTGCCGTCGCCGACGCCGAGGCGCACCGTGCCGAGCGGGATGCCCCGGGACCCGGGAAGCGGGCGGGTGCGCCCGCCGTGGTTCTCGTACCCGTACAGCGTCGGCAGGCCGAGCCGCTGGTCGGGCTCCACCACGATGTCGCCCACGGCGCGCGGTGGCGGCGGGACGTCCGGCGGGTCGAACGAGCGGCGGGTCTCCATGTCCACCAGGTGGACGCCCTCGTGAACCCGGCCGTTGCCGGCGGGGAAGCTCGCCCCGATCACCTGGTAGCCGGCGCAGACGGCGAGCACCGCCGCGCCCCCGGACACCGCGCGCGAGAGCGAACGGTTGCGGCGCATGCCGTCCGCGGCCAGGATCTGCGGCTCGTCCTCGCCGCCGCCGAGCAGGTAGATGTCGCAGTCGGCCGGGACCACCTCGCCGGCCGGCACCTCGACGATCTCCGCCCGCAGCCCCCGCCAGCGCAGCCGCTGGGCGAGCACGATCGCGTTGCCGCCGTCGCCGTACGTGCCGAGCAGCTCCGGGTAGATCAGGGCGATCCGGGTCGCCGACTCGCGGCTCACCGGGTCGTCCGCACGAGCAGATCGCGGAAGGCGGTGTAGTTCGCGACGACGTCCAGCGCCTTGTCGTTCGCCGCGGTCGCGGCGTCCTCGGCGTCGGCGTGCACGGTGTGGGGCACCTCGGCGTAGGCGAGCCGCACGCTCATGTCCTCCTTGCGGCCTCCGGTGACGAGCACCTGGCGGCCGGCGAGCCGCTCGAACGGGACGTCCCAGATCCAGGACGGGTCGCGCCCGTCCGCTGTCTGCGAGTTGAAGTCGATCAGCACCGGACGTGGCGGGGCGGAGTTGAGCAGCTCCATCATCTCCACCCAGCCGGCCGGGTTCTTCGCGAGCAGGAGGCGGGCCAGCTTCCCGTCGGGGCCCAGCGGCACCTCCTGGTAGCGGCCCTGCACGTCACCGATGCCGCGCATCGCGGCGAGCGCGTCCTCGACGTCGACGCCGAACTCGCGCGCCGCGGCCGCGGCCATCGCCGCGTTCGCGAGGTTCACCCGCCCCGGCAGGTCGATGTGCGCCGGAATGCGCCGCCCGAACCACATCAGCTCACCCAGCCCGGCGACGGAGACGATCGGCTCCGGCCGGGCCAGGCCGCACTCGCACCACCAGCCGGTGGCGTTGCGGTGCAGCAGCCGGGCGCACTGCGGGCACACCATCGCGTCGGCGGTCCAGTTCTGCCCCGCCGACACCCAGATCTGGCGGGACCAGGTCATCGCGGACCAGGCCACAAGAGGGTCGTCCACGTTCGCCACGACGACGGTGTCGCGCAGGTCAGCGCCCAGCTCGCGCCAGAGCGCCGCGATGCGTCGCGTCTCGTTGGACCGGTCGAGCTGGTCGCGCGAGATGTTGAGCAGCAGCACCACCCGCGGCTCGATCGCTCGCGCAACCTTGGGGAGCCAGATCTCGTCGACCTCGAGGGCGGCGGCCGCGTCGTAGGGCGGCTTGGACAGCGCCGCCAGCACGCCGGGCGCCATGTTCGCGCCCCCGCTGTTCGACTTGACCGGGCCGAGCGTCCCCAGCGCGCGGGCCAGCAGCCGGGTGGTGGTCGTCTTGCCGTTCGTGGCCGAGACGCACGCCGTGAGCCGGTTGGAGCCGACCTCGGCCAGTGCGTCCGGCGCGATCCGAAGGGCGAGCTTGCCGCCGATCATCTCGCCCGAGCCCCGGCCGAGGCGGCGGGACGCCTCAGCGGCCAACCGCTCGACGGCGAGCGCGGCCTGGGTACGGGCGGAGAGCCGGCGGCGTGGCTGAGAGGTCATCATCGCTCCTCCAGACTGCCATGCCCGCGCCCGCCGCCGGTGCCCACCCCGCACTGTGCGCCGTTCGCGCGGTTCGCGGTATGCACGCCGCCTCGCGGCCGTCCCGCGCCCGCGGCGGTGGGGCCGCCAAGTGGGTAGACCCAGCCCTGACCCGACCCCCGGCCGAGTGTCCAGGAGCACTCATGAGCGGGCAACCACCGCCCCAGGTGGATGAGTAGGACGCCCAGAGGTGAGAATCACAGAAGTGATGGGGCATCACCCCGGGTCGGCGGACGCACAGATCACGTGAGGACACGTGAGGACCCGGCGGGAAGGGACGTGAGGACAGACAGTGACCACCAAGGGGATAGCGATCGCCCGTGACGGCGAGCGATGGACGGCTCACGACCTCGACATCGCCGACATGGAGGATCTCGACGCGCTCGTCGACGCCATGCACGACCTCTCCTCGGGCACGGTCATCGCGTTCGTCGAGGAGGACGACGAGTACCTGGCCATCGTGCGCATCGGCGCGCAGGACCCCGATCCGAAGGTCTTCCTCTCGGACCGCCGGGTCCTGCTGAGCTCCGACCTCGCCGAGCGGCTCTTCGCCGACGCGCTCCCGTCCATGGTGGCGCTCGAGGACGACTCGGAGGACGACGCCCCGGTGGGCCAGGCGTCCCCCGTCGGCGACCTCGACCTGCTGGCGGATCTCGGGACGACCGCCGATGCGCTGCTGGAGCTGATCGCCGAGGAGGGCATGCTGCCCGCCGACGTGATCAGCGCGGTCAGCGAGCGGGCCGGCGCCGGGGAGATCTTCGACGAGGTCCGTGGCTGACACCCGCGCACCAGTGGCTGCCATCGGTGAGCGGGTGACGGACACCGGCCCGCCGGTGGCGGTCACCCGCTCACCGGTGACGGACGGCTACCGCGAGGCGATGGGCCTCGCCCTGGCCGAGGCCGATCTCGCCCGGGCCGCCGGGGACGTCCCGGTCGGCGCGGTCGTCGTGGCGGCGGACGGGGCGGTGCTCGGCCGCGGCCACAACGCGCGCGAGGCCGCCGGCGACCCGACCGCCCACGCCGAGGTCGTCGCGCTGCGCCAGGCCGCGGCCCGGCTGGGTTCCTGGCGCCTGACCGGGGCGACCCTCGTGGTCACCCTGGAGCCGTGCACCATGTGCGCCGGGGCCCTCGTCCTCGCCCGGGTGGACCGGCTTGTCTACGGCGCTGTCGACGACAAGGCCGGCGCCGTGGGCTCCCTGTGGGACGTCGTCCGCGACCGGCGGTTGAACCACCGCCCCGAGGTCGTCGCGGGCGTCCGTGGGCAGGAGTGCTCGGAGCAGCTCGCCGCCTTCTTCGCCGACCGGCGGACGCAACGCCGCGACACACGCCGTCCGCGCACCCCCGACTAACCGGACCAGGACGACGTCGCGTAAGCTAGCCCGCGGTGGAGTCGCCTAGTGGCCGAGGGCGCACGCCTCGAAAGCGTGTGAGGGGGCAACCCCTCCGTGGGTTCAAATCCCACCTCCACCGCCCAGAAAGTCCGGCCCGGAACACCGGCGGCGGCACCGCCGTCCGGCGGCCCGGCACGACCACTGGCCATGGCCGTCACCTGCCCGTTCCACCAGGGCCGGTGGCGGCCTTCGCCGTGAGCTCACGGCCGTCGACCTTCACTTCTCGACCGTGATGTCGGCACTTCTCGACCGCGGTGTGCGGCCTTCCGTTCCGGTTCGCTGTTCCCGATCGCTGTTCCCGATCGCTGTTCCCGATCGCAAACGAAGCCGAGTTGCATTGACTCCGGAGCGTGTCATAGTCGATACGCAAGGTAACGATCCGTGACCATGCCACCGTCGTTCCGCCAGCGGATCGATATCTCCACGGTCACTGCGTCACCCGAATCCGGAGGTCAGGAATGGCAAGGATCGTTGTTCTCGGTGCCGGTGGTCAGGTAGGGCGGTCCATCGTTGCCGAAGCCGTCAGGCGCGGCCACGAGGTCACGGCGGTCGACCAGGACCAGAACGCGCTGAAGGGGGTTCCCCGCCAGGCCACCGCCGTCACCGGGGACGTCACCGCGCGCGACATGGTCCAGCAGCAGGCGCAGAACGCGGACGTGGTCGTGGTCGCCCTCGCCGGCTCCGCCCGGCCCGAGCACGCGAACACCGCGCGCGCGGTCGTCGAGGTGGCGAACAAGCTGGGTGCCAACAAGGCGCCCGCGGTCATCCACATCGGCAACGGCGGGCTGCTGGAGAACGCCGATGGCGAGCGCATCGTCGACACCCAGGAGTTCCCCGCCGCCGAGCGCAAGGAGGCCCTCGACCAGGCCGACGCGCTCGACGTCCTCCGGGCCGCCAAGCACAACCTCAAGTGGACCTGCATCGTCCCGCCGCCGCGCAACTTCGGCCCGGGTCGCCGGCGTGAGGCCTACCGCACGGCCGGCGACCGCCCGGTGACCGACGCCCAGGGCAACATCGGGATCTCGTACGAGGATTTCGCGTTCGCCGTCCTGGACGAGGTGGAGAAGCCGCGGTTCCGCAACAAGCGGTACACGGTGGGGTACTGACCTCCCGCTGGCGACACCATTCGCCGCGGGATGACAGTCTGACCGTCTGAAAGCCGGGCCTCCGGCGGAACGCCGGCCGGAGGCCCGGCCGCATCGCTTGTGAAGCCCATGGGCGATCGCCGGTAAAGGCCATGCGCGCGTTCAGGTGTTCAGGCCATGGTGGCGAGAATCAGGTCGATGTCCTCCGGTGTGGTCGCCGGATTGACGATCGCGAACCGGGTCACCGTCTCCTGCCGGTGCACGGTCGGGGTCACGAACGCGAGCCCTTCGGCAAGCAGGCGTTCCGTCCACCGGTGATAGCTCTCGGCCGGCCAGCCCAGCCGGCGGAACACGACGACCGAGAGCTCCGGCTCGCGCACGAGCTCCACGAACGGCAGGGCCCGGATGTGGTCGGCCGCCGTCCGCGCCGTCGCCAGGCAGCGCTCGACCGCGGAACCGTAAGCATGTGTCCCGTAGGTGGCGAGCGAGAACCAGAACGGCAGGCCGCGGGCCCGCCGGGAGAGCCCGACCTCGTAGTCCGAGGGGTTCCAGGCCCCCGGCGTGTCGAGCACCTCCAGATAGCCTGCCTGCTGCGCGTGGGCGGCGCGGGCCGCGGCCGGGTCGCGGTACACCAGCGCGCAGGCGTCGAACGGCGCGAACAGCCACTTGTGCGGGTCGACGATGAAGGAGTCGGTCTCCTCGATGCCGTCGAACAGGTGCCGCGCGGACGCGGCGGCGGCGCCCGCGAGGCCGTAGGCCCCGTCGACGTGGACCCACACGTCGTGCCGGCGGCAGGCGTCGACGACACCGCGGATGTCGTCGACGATCCCGAACTGGGTGCTGCCGGCCGTGGCCACCACGGCGAACACCCCGCCGTCGCCGGCGAGCTCGTCGAGCGCGGTGGCCACCGCCCCGCCGGTCAGCCGCCCGTCGTCGTCGGTCGGGACGACCACCAGGTCGACGTCCATGACCTCGGCCGCCTGGCGCAGCGAGGAGTGCGCCTCGGAGCCGCACAGGAACCGCCAGCGCGGCGGCTGAGGGAGCTCTCGGGCCGCCCGGCGCGCCCGGACGGCGTGCCGCGCGGCGACGAGCGCCGAGACGTTGCCGACCGTCCCGCCCTGGACGAACACCCCGCCGGCCCCCGGCGGGAAGCCGACGAGGTCGGACAGCCAGCGCAGCGCCTCGTTCTCCGCGTGGACGGCACCGCCGCCCTCCAGCCAGCTCCCGCCGTAGATCGACGAGGCGCCGACCACCAGGTCGAACAGGATCGCCGCCCGGGTCGGCGCCGCCGGGATGAAGGCGAGGTTGCGCGGGTGGTCCGCCGATATACAGGCACGCGACAGCACCTCGTCGAACACCCGCAGCGCGGCGAGACCACCGATGCCCTCCGGGGTGATCGTGCGTCCGGCCCGCGCGGACAGCTCGGCCGGTGAGCTCGGACCGTCCAGCGGGACGGGATCCAGACTCATCCGAGTGCGGGCGTAATCCACCACCGCCTGGACGAGCTCCGGGCGCTGCGCGCCGAAGATCGGCGCATCGAATGGGTGCACCCGGCGCAGTCTAGGTCCCCGCCGGAGCGCTGCCGAAAGGATCACACCGGCGCGCGCACCGGGGCAATCCAGCGATCACCGGCGAATACCGGGAGACACCCGGCGGGTGAATACCGGAAAACAATCAGGAAACAACCGGGCCCTGCGTGACAGCGACAGGGAGCCGTGCCCGTCATGCCGTCGGACCGCTCCCGTCAGCCCGGGCCACGCGGGCAGACAGGGCCGCCTAGCTGCTGCGCTGGCGCCGCACGAGGAAACCGCCACCGACGAGAGCAACCAGCATGACGATCATTCCGATGCGCTTCATGAGACACCTCCACGATGAGGACCGGCGACCACCGGGGGTACCGGCGATCACCGCGTTCAAGGGCACAACATACCGGCTGACCGAGGCTCGGTCGCACCGCTGTGCGGAAATGAAGGATCGTTGTCCGGATCCGGTCTTTACCGGGCCCGCGCCCACCTGTCACACACCGCAGGAAGGCCACGGCATCGGGGCGCGGCGGCGGCCGGCCGCGGCGGCGGAGACCCTGGCGACGCCACCTCGCGCCGGGCATTCTTCTCATTCGCGTTTCGCTGTCGCCATATACGTCATGGAGCCCACGCCCAACCCATGCCGATCACTTGGTGCTAAACGTCGGTGCGTCGACCCCGGCGGCGACCGGCCGTCCGCTGTTAGCTTTCAGGACATACGAGCCCCGCGGGAGGCGGCCCGCGGGGCGACGTCGAGGAGGCGGCAACGTGAAGGTCGACAGCACCCTTGGCGCGCTGGACATCGCTGCCGGCCAGGCCCGCGCCGCGCAGGCCGCCGGCTACGACGCCATCTGGACCGGGGAGGTGAACCAGGACCCGTTCCTCCCGCTGACCCTCGCCGCCGACGCGACGTCCACGATCGAGCTGGGCACCTCGATCACTGTCGCGCTGTCCCGCTCGCCGATGTCGCTGGCGTACACCGCGCACGACCTGCACGGGTTCTCCGGCGGACGGCTCCGGCTCGGCCTCGGCTCGCAGGTGAAGGCGCACATCACCCGCCGTTTCTCGATGCCGTGGGGCCGGCCCGCGCCACAGCTGCGCGAGTTCGTCCTGGCGCTGCGCGCGATCTGGTCGTCCTGGTCGGAGGGCACCCCACTCGCCTTCGAGGGCGAGTACTACCGGCACACGTTGATGCCGCCGGCGTTCGTCCCGAAGCCACACCCTTTCGGGCCGCCCCAGGTGCTCCTCGCCGGCGTCGGGGACGTCATGACCCGGGTCGCGGGCGAGGTCGCCGACGGATTCCTGTGCCACTGGTTCACCAGCCCGCGCTGGATCCGCGAGCACACCGTTCCCGCGCTGCTGGCGGGCCGGCAGCGCGCGGGCCGCACGCTGGACGGCTTCGACATCGTCGCCGGCGGGTTCGTCGCCACCGGCACCGACCAGGAGATCACCGAAGGGCTGGCAAGGATGCGCGCCCAGATCTCCTTCTACGGGTCGACCCCGGCCTACCGCGCCGTGCTGGAGCTGCACGGCTGGGGCGATCTCGGCAGCGAGCTGACCGCGCTGTCCAAGCAGAACCGGTGGACCGAGATGGCCGCCCTGATCGACGACGACGTCGTCGAGACCTTCGGCATCGTCGCGGCGCCCGCGGACGTCCCCGCCCGCATCGCCGAGCGCCTCGGCGGCCTGGCGACCCGCACGACGTTCACGCCACCGCCGTCGTTCGACCCCGACCAGACCCGGGAGATTCTGGCCGCCATCCAGGCGATCCCGACCGCGATCCCGACCGCGGCCCCGACCACCGGCGCGGCGGGCCGGCACGGGGCCGGACCCGCGTAACCAGACCCGGTCCCGGACTCCCCGCGCGGCGCGCGCCGCGCGGGGAGATGCTCACTCAGACCTTGATGGGCAGCTTCTCGTAGCCGCGCACGGTGCTGGTGTGCAGGCGCACCGCGTTGTCGCGGTCGACCTCGTAGTTCGGGAAGCGGCGCAGGGTCTCCTCCAGCGCTATCCGGCCCTCCATGCGGGCGAGCGCGGCACCGAGGCAGAAGTGCGGGCCGCGGCCGAACGCCAGGTGGCTGTCGAAGTTGCGCTTGATGTCGTAGCGGTCCGCGTCCGGGTACTTGCGCTCGTCGCGGTTCGCGGACGAGGTGAGCAGCAGGATCCTGGACTTTGCCGGAATCGTGGTGCCGTGCAGCTCGACCTCACGGGTGTTCACCCGGCCCTGCACGGGGGACGGCGACTCGTAGCGCAGCGTCTCCTCGACGGCGTTGCCCAGCAGCGACGGGTCGGCGGCCAGCTCGGCACGCTGGTCCGGGTGGGCCTCGAGCAGGTCACCGGCCCAGCCGAGCAGGCGGGCGACGGTCTCGGTGCCGGCGGCGACGAGCAGGTTGGTGAAGTCGGCGGCCTCGGAGGTGGTGAGCCGGCGGGCGCCCTCGTCGGTGGTGATCTCGGCCTCGGCGAGGGCGGTCATCATGTCGTCGCGCGGGGCCGTGCGCCGCGCGTCGATCTGCTCGGAGAAGTAGGTGTGCAGCTTGATCTGCGCGGCGAAGGAGACATCGTTGATCATCCCCTTGCCCTCCTCGATGTGGAAGGTCTGGTCGATCGTCTGCCGGATCTCCTCCCGGTCGGCGTCGTCGACGCCGATGAGCTTGGAGATGACCAGAGAGGGGAGCTGGGCGGCGAAGTCCTGGATGTAGTCGAACCCGCCGCCGCCGATCTGGGGATCCAGCAGCTCCGCACAGATCTCGCGGATGCTCCCCTCGAGCCCGCCGACCCGTCGCGGCGTGAACGCCCGCGAGACCAGGACGCGCAGCAGCGTGTGCGTGGGCGGGTCCATGAAGATGATCTGGCCGGTGTTGAACGGCTCCGGCCCCATGAGCTCGAGGACCGTGCCGTGCGCGGAGCTGTACGTCTCGGGCTCGACGTGGGCCGCGTCGACGTCCGCGTGCCGGGAGAGCGCGTAGAAGTCGTGCTTCTCGTTGCGGTAGACCGGTGCCTCGTCCCGCAGCCGGCGCCACAGTGGATGCGGATTGACGTCGATGATCTTGTCGAACGGGTCCCAGTACAGGTCTTCCGTCACGGTTGAGCCCTTCTCTGTGCCAGGCCCGCGCTGCGAGCCACCGAGGACAGCCAGTTCACGTTGCCATGCCCGCGCCCGGCCGGTCACCGGAGGCATCACGGCCGCAACTCCCTGACCAGGCCGATGTCTGCACCGGGCAAGACACGTCACCGCCAGTTCGTCAACGCTTATGAGCAGATTGACGTGGGACGCACTCCACGAGCAAGGGACTTACCCGGACAGTCCTGGTCGAGCCGGGCCACGCCGTGGGGCGAACCGCCGCAGCCGCAGACTGTTCCCACCACGAATACCGAGCTGAACGCCATCGCCGCGCCGGCGAGCATCGGATTGAGCAGGCCGGTGGCGGCCAGCGTCAGCGACAGCCACCGCCAGTAGGTGAGGGGAGTATCTGTCAAGCCACCCGCGGAGCGCGGTTCAGAGATCGGGCAGCCAGCAGCTCAGGTATTCCAGGATGGGCAGCCCGCCTCGCCGTGCCCCCGCGCCCTCGTCGCACAGCGCCGACGGCCTGTCCTGCTCGCACGCGGTCCCGTCACCGTCGTCGTCCAGCGCGGACCGGTACCCCGGCTGGCCCCTGTGCAGCGGCGCGGCGCCGGCGGCGTGGGCGTCCGCGCAGGACCGGTAGGACGCGGTCGCCGGGCGGGTGGGCCGCCCCTGGTCCGGGGTGGCCGACGGCAGGGGCGTGGGCGCCGCCGTCTGCTCGGCGGCCGGCGTCGTCTCCACGGGGGATGTGGACGCCACCGGGGACGCCGTCGGTGGCACGACGGTCACCCGGGCGGCCGCCGCCGACGGGCGCGGCACCGCCGACGGAACCGGCGGCGCCACCGGAGGCGCGGGCGCCGGCCCCGGGGTGGTCGGTATCGCGACCGGCGCGGGCTCGGCCAGCGCGCCGACCGCGCCGGAGCGGGTCGTGCCCGACCCCGGCGCCGGCGCGAGGGCGGCCGCTACCAGCAGCAGCAGGAGGACCCCACCTACGCCGCCGCTCACCCGCCGGTGCAGGCGAACCCAGGCACGTATCTCATGACCCCACTTCACCGGCCACTGGCGCAACATCCGCATGTTCCTCCTCCGCTGGTCCGATCCTCATCGGACGAGCGGGGCGAAAGCCACTGCGCGGAGCAAAGTCGCTACTTTTCGGTACCACCGCACGGGTGGCCCTGCGGAACTGCCGATGGCAGCGCTAGGTCGGACGGATCCGCTCGAACTTGGTCCAGCCGCGCCAGCCGCGCTCCTCGAGCCGTTCCAGGAGCCGACGGGCAATCGGGACC